>JBDSFV010000159.1:0-4863 GCA_039919355.1 Luteimonas sp.
CGTGATCCTGGCCAAGACGGTCAAGGGCTACGGCATGGGCGCGGCCGGCGAGGCGCTCAATCCGACCCACGGCACCAAGAAGATGGACGACACGGACGTGCGCGCGTTCCGCGACCGCTTCCAGATCACCGTCAGCGACGACCAGCTCAAGGACGGCGCGGTGCCGTTCTTCCATCCCGGCGAGAAGTCGCCGGAAGTCGAATACATGCACGAGCGCCGCAAAGCGCTCGGCGGCTTCCTGCCGCAGCGCCGGCGCAAGAGCACGCAGACGCTGGAGGCGCCGAAGCTCGAGGTCTATGAGCGCCTGCTCAAGTCCAGCGGCGAGCGCGAGATCAGCACCACCATGGTGTTCGTGCAGGCGCTCAACATCACCCTGCGCGACAAGCAGGTCGGCCCGCGCGTGGTGCCGATCGTCGCCGACGAGGCCCGCACCTTCGGCATGGAAGGGCTGTTCCGGCAGATCGGCATCTATTCGCCGCACGGGCAGAAATACAAGCCGGTCGACCGCGACCAGTTGATGTACTACCGCGAGGACACCGCCGGCCAAGTGCTGCAGGAAGGCATCACCGAATGCGGCGCGTTCTGCTCATGGCTGGCCGCCGCGACCAGCTACAGCAGCAACGACCTGCCGATGCTGCCGTTCTACATCTACTACTCGATGTTCGGTTTCCAGCGCATTGGCGACAGTGCCTGGCAGGCGGCCGACATGCGTTCGCGTGGCTTCCTGCTCGGTGCTACCGCCGGCCGCACCACGCTCAACGGCGAAGGCCTGCAGCACGAGGACGGCCAGAGCATGGTGCAGGCCGGGTTGATTCCGAACTGCCGCAGCTACGACCCGACCTTCAGCTACGAGGTCGCGGTGATCCTGCAGTACGGCATGCAACGCATGCTCGCCGAACAGCGCGACGAGTATTTCTACATCACCCTGATGAACGAGAACTACGCCCACCCGGACATGCCCGAAGGCGCGGCCGACGGCATCATCAAGGGCATGTACCTGCTCGCCGACGCGGGCAAGGCGAAGAAGGGCGAACTGCGCGTGCAGCTGCTCGGCAGTGGCACGATCCTGCGCGAGGCGATCGCCGCGGCCGAACTGCTGGACAAGGACTTCGGCGTCAAGGCCGACCTGTGGTCCTGCCCGAGCTTCAACGAGCTCGCCCGCGAAGGCCGCGACGTCGAGCGCTGGAACCGCCTCCACCCGGAAGCGTCGAGTCCGCGCAAGGCCTATGTGACCGAACTGCTCGAAGGCCGCCAAGGTCCGGCCATCGTCGCCACCGATTACGTGTGCACCTACGCCGAACAGATCCGCGCCTTCGTGCCGATGCATTACACCGTGCTCGGCACCGACGGCTTCGGTCGCAGCGACACCCGTGCGAATTTGCGTCGCCACTTCGAGGTCGACCGCTTCCACATCGCCCACGCCGCCATCGCCGCGCTGGCCGCGGAAGGCAAGATGACCGGCAAGGACGTGGCGCGCGCGATCAAGCTGTACAAGATCGACAGCGAGAAGCCGAATCCGATCACGGTCTGATCAATAGCGCCTGGTTGGCTGCTGGTGATGGGTATCGCTTCGCTCAACCCATCCTACGGGTGGATTGACGCGGAAAGCGCCTCCTGGATCTCCTCCAGCCCCTGTCCGCGCGTCTCGATGCCACTGCGCCACAGCATCACGCCGGAAATCGCCATCGGCACCGCAATCAGCAGCGCCGACAGCATGAAGTTGCCGAAGAAGCCGAGCACGCCGAGCCCCGCACCGAGGATGCCGCCGAACTTGGAGGCGGCCGCAATCACGCCCGAACCCGTTCCGCGCAGGTGCACCGGATAGATTTCCGCCGCATACGGAATCAGCATCGCGATCACGCAGCTGACGCTGACCAGCAATGCCGCCGTCGCGGCGATGGTCGCCGTCTCCGAGTGCAGCCCCGCCAGTCCCATCGCAAAGAACGCCAGCAACGCCAGTGCCGTCAGCGCGATGAACAACACCAGCGACTTGAAGCTCGACCAGCGGTGGTACAGCCAGATCACCACGCCGATGCCGGGCAGGGCGAGGATCGCCGAGCGCGCCAGCAGCGCGCTGGCGCCGGTGGCGTCCACGCCCATGTGGACGAGATTGACCGGCAGCCACAGCACGAAACCGAAGTTCACCAGTCCCCACGCCAGCCCGCACATCACCAGTCCCCAGGTGATGCGTGCATGGCGGCCGCGCAGCAACTGGCGCATGCCCGCGACCGGATGCTGCTCGTCGATCACCAGCGCGCCGGGATGTTGCGCATCGTCAGCCTCGATCGCATTCGACGCCTGCACGCCCGCGAATTTCCGCAGCACCGCGCGCGCTTCGCGCTCCAGGCTGGCGCTGGACAAAAAGCGCGGCGATTCGGGAATGTAGCGATTGAGAAACAAGATGATCGCGCCGGTCGGCAGGTTCAGCAGCCACAACACGCGCCAGCTGAACATCGGTTCGAGGATCGTGGCAGCACCCGCCGCCGCGAGGTAACCCGCCGACGTGCCGACGCCACCGAGCGCGACCAGCAACCAGCCGCGATGCGCCGCCGGCACCGTCTCCGCCATCAGCGTGAATGCGATCGGCAACAAGCCACCAGCCGATGCGCCCATCAAAAAGCACATCACCAGGTTCCAGCTGAACAACGGCATCGCGCCGCAGATCGCGGTAGCGATGAACATCAGCGCCGACAGCAGGATTCCGGAGCGACGCCCGAACACGTCCGCCAGCCGTCCCCAGATCACCGACCCGACCGTCGTCCCGATCAGCGCCACCAGCGCGAGCGTGCTCGCGGTCGGTTTGCTGATCTGGTACTCCGCGCTCATGCCGGGCATGACGAAGCCGAGCGTCGCCGGCTTCATCACGTCGATGGCCAATGCCGTCACCAGCACCAGCACCAGCTTCCAGTGCTCGCGGTTGAGCAGCACGCCGTCGGCGATGTGGAAATACTGATAGCGGCGGGGCAGGTGCTCGCCGTCGCCATGCAGTGTCTGCCGCATCTGTTCCAGCCGCGGCATCAGGCCGTAGGTCGCCAGCAGCAGGCCGAGCGGGATCAGCGCCATGCCGCTCAGCATCAGGTTGTCCATCGGCATGCCGACCATCTGCCAATGGGTGTACTGCCCCATCGCGAACATCGGCATGTGCGCCAGCACGCCCGCGACCACCGCGGCGCAGCCGAGCCAGAACGCGAGCGGATGATGGAAGGACAGGCCGTTCGATTGCATCGGGTGCCTTGCGCCTGTCAGGCGTTGCGTAGGTAGGTGGCGGAGCAACGCGGACCAAGCCCCGCGGGCCCCCAGGCTGGGTTGAGCGAAGCGATACCCGTCAACCAGCCCGGTAGGATGGGTTGAGCAAAGCGATACCCATCGACCCAACTCGCCAAAGCGGCCGGAGCGTCAGCTCTTGCCCGGCCCGAGTTCCCGCACCAGCCAGCGGTCGATCATTCGCTTCTCGAAACGCAGTGGATCGTCGCGACCAAAGTTGCTGTCGTTCATCAGGAACCCCGGGTCGCTGAGCCTGCGTTCGCCCTCCGCGACCACCCGTCCATTGGCATCGAGTCGCTGGACGGTGAGTCGGATGCGCGGCGGATAGAGGTCACGCAGGATCCGCACGGAGTCGAACTGGATGCCGAGCCAGGGCTCGTAGTTGCCGGCGCGCTGGATGTCGGTGATGTCGATGTCCAGGCGCTCGCCCGGCGGCAGGCGTCGCTCGGCGCGCGTGCGCAGCCAGGTCGCGAGTTGCATGACCCAGTCGCCGCGGCTCGCTTCCCACCGGTTGTGGCTGTAACGCAGCTCCGAAAACTGCGCGGGATCTTCCCAGCGCACGCTGACCGGGCCCTGTGCCGGCAGGCTGCGCGGCGCACCCGCGTCGGTCACGTGGACCACGCGCGCCTGCGCGGTGCCGGCGAGGAATCCTGCGAGCAGCAGCGCAGAGATCGAGGTCCAGGCGTTCATGACGGTGCTCCGGAAGAGCGGGGACGAGCCGATTCTCCGCGCCTTGGGCGGGGGCCGCAAACAACATGGCGCAGCAGATTTATCCCGTGTTGCCGTGCCGTCCAGCAGTTCCTTCTCCCCGCATCGCGGGGAGAAGGTGCCCGAAGGGCGGATGAGTGGCGCTCTTCGCTACACTTCCCTGATCACACCGGCCGGGGAATCGCATGAAGCTTCGCATCGCAGCATTGTCCGCAGGGTTGTTGTTGGCGCTGGCCGGGCGCGCCCACGAACCCACGCCCGCGCTTGCGTCCACTGCAGCGCCCGCGCAACCGTTCCCCATCGTGCTCAAGGCCGCGCACCTGTTCGACGGCCGCAGCGGCCGCCTCGTCGAACCCGGCCTGGTGGTGGTGCAGGGCCAGCGCATCACCGGCGTCGGCGCCGATGCTGTCATCCCGGCCGGCGCCCGCGTCATCGATCTCGGCGACGCCACCCTGCTGCCCGGTTTCATCGACGCGCACACCCACATCACCTACGACCACGACGACGACTGGGCGCAGGGTTTCTACGAGGGCATGCTGCGTTTCCCGGTGGAGCAGTCCTTCCATGCCGCGCGCAACGCCAGGGCCACGCTGCAGGCCGGCGTCACCACCGCGCGCGAAGTCGGCGCCGCCGACTTCATTGACGTCGCCCTGCGCAACGCCATCAACAGCGGCATCGTTGAAGGCCCGCGCATGCTCGTCGCCGGCCACAGCATCGGCTCCACCGGTGGCCACTGCGACAGCTCGCCGATCCCGCCCGACCGCATGAAGCCGTCCGGCCCGCTCGAGGGCGTGTGCAACGGCCCCGAGGAATGCCGCCTCGCCGTGCGCCAGCAGATGAAGTTCGGCGCCGACCTGATCAAGATCTGCGCTTCGGGCGGTGTGTTGTCCG
>JBDSFV010000160.1:0-5919 GCA_039919355.1 Luteimonas sp.
CGCAGTTCTTCGGCGTGGAGCTGGGCCTGGGCCAGCAGGTGATGGTGATGCTGGTCTGCATCCTCGGCGGTATCGGTACCGCGGGCGTGCCCTCGGGCTCGCTGCCGGTGGTGGCGCTGATCTGCGCCATGGTCGGCGTCCCGCCGGAAGGCCTGGGCGTGATCATGGGCGTCAACCATTTCCTCGACATGTGCCGCACCACGGTCACCGTCACCGGCGACCTCGGCATCGCGGCCATGGTGTCGCGTGGCGAAGTCGATGCTCCCGGCCTTGCGGATCGCAGGGAAGCATGAGCCGCGGATCAAAATCGGATCGACGCTGACAAGGCGAATCAAGGTTGGAGCCCGCCTTTGCCATGCATCTGCTTCATCGCCGCCGATCGGATTTGATCCGCGGCCGATTTTTCCCTTCGCCCTGACGCGTGGGACAATACGCCGCCCGCAAATCGCCGGGCGCCGCCGATCCTGCCCGAGCCCATGACGACGCCCAGCCGACGCGACCTCGCCAACGCCATCCGTTTCCTTGCCATCGATGCGGTCGAAGCCGCCAAGTCCGGCCATCCCGGCATGCCGATGGGCATGGCCGACATCGCCGAGGTGCTGTGGAACGATTACCTGCAGCACAACCCGAACAACCCGAAGTGGTTCAACCGCGACCGCTTCATCCTGTCCAACGGGCACGGCTCGATGCTGCAGTACGCGCTGCTGCATCTCAGCGGCTATGACCTGTCGATCGATGACCTGAAGCAGTTCCGCCAGCTGGAGTCCAGGACCCCGGGCCATCCCGAGAACTTCATGACGCCCGGCGTGGAAACGACCACTGGCCCGCTCGGCCAGGGCTTCGCCAACGCGGTCGGCATGGCACTGGCCGAGAAGCTGCTGGCGCAGCGTTTCAACCGGCCCGAATACGCCGTCGTCGACCATCGCACCTGGGTGTTGATGGGCGACGGCTGCCTGATGGAAGGCATCTCGCACGAGGCCGCGTCGCTGGCCGGCACCTGGGGCCTGCACAAGCTGGTCGCGTTCTGGGACGACAACCACATCTCGATCGACGGCAATACCGCCGGCTGGTTCACCGACGACACCCCGGCGCGCTTCGAGGCCTACGGCTGGAACGTGATCCGCGGCGTCGATGGCCAGGACAGCGATGCGATCAAGGCTGCGATCGAATCGGCCTTGCAGTCGAACGACAAACCGACCCTGGTGTGTTGTCGGACCACGATCGGCTTCGGCGCACCAACCAAGGCCGGCAAGGAATCCGCGCACGGCGCGCCGCTGGGCAAGGACGAAGTCGCCGCGACGCGCGTCGCGCTCAACTGGCCGTATGCCGCATTCGAGATCCCGCAGGAGATCCGCGACGCCTGGCGCGCGGGTAACGCCGGGCTCGTGCGCGAGCACCAGTGGAACCAGCTGTTCGACGCCTACGCCGCACAGCATCCGCAGCTCGCCGATGAGCTGGTGCGTCGCTCCCAGGGCGAACTTCCGGACGGCTTTGCCGCTGCCGCCAATGCCTACGTCGCAAAACTGCAGGCCGACGGCCCGGTGGTCGCCTCGCGCAAGGCCTCGCAGATGGCGATCGAGACGTTCGCCCCGCTGCTGCCGGAACTCATCGGCGGCTCGGCCGACCTGGCGCATTCCAACCTGACGTTGTGGTATGGCAGCAAGTCGGTCACGACCGACCCCAATTCAGTAGAGAGCCGCGACGCCAACTACATCTATTTCGGCGTGCGCGAATTCGCGATGACTGCGATCAGCAACGGCCTCGCGCTGCACGGCTGCTTCCTGCCGTACGACGCGACGTTCCTGGTGTTCAGCGACTACGCGCGCAATGCCGTGCGCATGAGCGCGCTGATGGGCGCGCACGCGATCCATGTCTATACCCACGACTCGATCGGCCTGGGCGAGGACGGCCCGACCCACCAGCCGGTCGAGCACCTGGCGTCGCTGCGCTACATTCCCAACAACGACGTCTGGCGTCCGTGCGATGCGGTCGAGTCCGCGGTGTCCTGGCGCGCGGCGATCGAGCGCCGCGACGGCCCGAGCTGCCTGGTGTTTTCGCGCCAGAACCTCGCGCACCAGCCGCGAAGCGACGCACAGATCGCCGATATCGCACGCGGTGGCTATGTGCTGCGCCAAGCAGGGGCGACCCCGGAACTGATCCTGATCGCCACCGGTTCCGAGGTCGGCATTGCGATGCAGGCTGCCGGACAACTCGGCAACAACGTGCGTGTGGTGTCGATGCCGTCGACCGACGTGTTCGACCGCCAGGATGCGGCGTATCGCGAGTCGGTGTTGCCGAACGCGTGCCGCAAGCGCGTCGCGATCGAAGCCGGCGTGAGCGACTTCTGGTGCAAGTACGTGGGCCTGGACGGCGCCGTGGTCGGCATCGACACGTTCGGCGCGTCGGCGCCCATCGAAGCGCTGATGCCGCACTTCGGCTTCACCGTCGAGCACGTGGTGGCGGCCGCGAAGACGCTGTAATCCTTGCTCCCTCTCCCGCTTGCGGGAGAGGGTTGGGGTGAGGCGCGCGAAATACGTTTGCCACGAAAGCAAGATTCCTTTGCAGGAGCGACGTAAGTCGCGATCACCGCGGGTACTATTTCCTGCGCATTCGCAACTTACGCCGCTCCTACCAAGCGCAATCGCAAAAGTACTGGCATCGGTTTCATGCGAACACCAGCTTGCCGGCGGCGATCAGCAGCACCAGCACCAGCGCATAACGCAATCCTTTCACCGGCAGCCAGCGCAATCCGAACTGGGTGCCGAGCAGGGCGCCCGCGGCGACCACGCCCAGCCACAGCGGCAGTGCCTGCGGCAGCGTCCCGGTCGCGTGCAGCAGGCCGGCCAGGCCGGTCAGCGAGTTGATCCAGACGAACGCGACGGAAGTGCCGCTGGCCGCGCGCGTCGGCATCCAGTGCGCGAACAGCAGCAGCGGCGTCAGGAAGATCGCGCCGCCGGTGCCGGTGAGGCCGGACAGCACGCCGATCGCCGCGCCCACCAGCAGGCCGATGAGCCACGGCACCTTGCGCCCGGCGACTTCGGCGTCGACCACTTCGGCGCGCGACGCGCTGCGGAACACGCCGAAGGCCGCGACCAGCAGGACCCCTCCGAGCAGCAACGAGTAGCCCTCTTCCGGCAGCCTGACCTGCGCGGCGAAGAACGCCGCCGGCGCCGACGCCAGCACGAACGGCAGCACGTTGCGCCAGTGCACGTGGCCACCGCGCCAGAAGCGGAACAGGCCGATGCCGCCGACCAGCAGGTTCAGGGCGAGCGCGGTCGGGCGCATCTGCTCGGGCGCGAAGCCGAGCAGTGCCATCGCCGCGATGTAGCCGCTGGCACCGGCATGGCCGACCGACGAGTAGAGGACGGCGACGACGAAGAACAGCGTGCCGAGCAGGAGGTCGGTTTCGGTCATGGTGGTTTTTTGCTCGTCATTTCCGCGTAGGCGGGAATCCAGTGCCGTGGCGTTTTCGCATGAAAACATCCGGCATTGCCAAAGCGAAATCGAAGTCGCTGGATGATCAGCTCCGCTGCTGAAAAACGCGCCCGCCCACACGGGAATGACGAGCTAAAGGCAGCGGCCACAGCGTTTCAGAGCAGGTTCAGCGGAATCTTCAGATAACGCACGCCGTTGTCTTCCGGGTCGGGGAGGGCGCCGGCACGCAGGTTGACCTGCATCGACGGCAGCAGCAGTACCGGCATCGGCAGCGTGACATCGCGCGTCTCGCGCATGCGCACGAACCCGACTTCGCTACTGCCCGCGCGCACGTGGATGTTGTCGCGTTTCTGCGCGCCGATCGTGGTCTGGCAGGCGACGTCGCGCCCGCCCGGGCCGTAATCGTGGCAGACGAACACGCGGGTGTCGTCGGGCAGCGCATACAGCCGCTGGATCGAGGCGTACAGCGTGCGCGCATCGCCACCGGGAAAATCGCAGCGCGCGCTGCCCGCATCGGGCAGGAACAGCGAGTCGCCGGTGAACAGCGCGTCGCCGATGAGATAGGCGACGCTGTCTGGAGTATGGCCCGGCACGGCGATGACGCACTCTGAAATGTCACCAACGGCGAACGCTTCGTCCTCGGCGAACAGGCGGTCGAACTGCGAGCCATCGACGGGAAACTCCGCGCCGAGGTTGAAGATCGGACGGAACGTCGCCTGCACGTCGCCGATGCCGGCGCCGATCGCGAGCGTGGCATCGGGCAGCTGCGGCTTCAGCCAGTGCGCGGCACTGAGGTGGTCGGCGTGGGCGTGGCTCTCCAGCAGCCAGCGCACCTGCAGCCGATGTCCGTGGACATGGTCGAGCAGCGCCTGTGCGGACACGGTGCCGGTGCGGCCGGACTTCGGGTCGAAGTCGAGCACCGGATCGATGATCGCGGCAACGCGCGTCGCCGGATCGCTGGCGACGTAGCTCCAGGTGTTGCTGTCGGCATGCAGGAACGGGGCGACGTCGGGACGCATGCGCTATCTCGCCGTCGAGCCCAGGGTGTCGTCGAGCAGTTGCACCAGCCGGTACGCCGCCTGGCGGATGCGCTGCTCGGCCAGCGGCCGTTCGGCATCCAGGTAACTGCGATCCATGATGTGCTTCTGCGGATACAGCTTGCGCGCATCGATCAGCCGACAGGACTCGCCGGCCCAGGCCGCGGGGCCGCTGGCGGGTTCCGTCTTCGGCGGCCACGGCAGCGCATCGAGCCGGTCGGCGTAGTGCCGCAGGTCGAGGCCGCGCGAACCGAGAATGTAGTAATCCCAGATCGAATGCAGGTTGGTGCCCATCATGCCGTCGATGTAGTGGTTGCGCGCGTAGGCCTCGGGCGCGAGATCGGTGCGCAGGCTGACCTGGAAGTCGTAGCCGCCCTTGTCGCCGTGGTTGCCGGCATGCATCGGCTGGTGCGCGTCGCCGACGAAATGCACCAGGAACTTGAGTGCGTCGCGGCGCGCTCCCCATGGCTGGTGGCGGTCGGCGAGGATGCTGCGCTGCGCTTCGATCGCGCCGATCACGCACTCGCCGTTCGCACAGTCGCGCGCCGGAACATAGCTGCAGCTGCCAACGGGCGTGTTGACGTAGTGCCAGCGCGAAGTGCGCCTGAAGCGATCCGGATCGTCGTAGCGCAGGGCGTCGGCCCAGTGGGCGACGCCGGCCAGGGTCGGGTCGGGCTCGCCGGCGAGCAGGGCCCGTACCTCGCGTTCGACGGCCGGGTCCAGGTGACGCTCGGCCAGCTCCCCGACCAAGCGGTGCCCGAGCGCGCTCCACGCCATCGCGACCGGGCTGAGGACGAGCAAGGCGAGGATTGCGGGTAATCGGCGCATCGGGTGGGGTGGGGTCGCGGCGAAGGAACCGCTAAAATAACCGGCTTTCCGGTTTTCCGCCCCCTCAGGAGCTGTCCATGGCGATCAAGGTTGGTATCAACGGCTTCGGCCGCATCGGGCGCAACGTGCTGCGCTCGGCCGTGCAGAATTTCGACGGCGACATCGAGATCGTCGCCATCAACGACCTGCTCGAGCCCGACTACCTCGCCTACATGCTGCAGTACGACTCGGTGCACGGCCGTTTCAAGGGCGACGTCAAGGTCGAGGGCAACACCCTGGTCGTCAACGGCAGGAAGATCCGCCTGACCCAGGAACGCGACCCGGCCAACCTGAAGTGGGACGAGGTCGGCGCCGAGGTGGTGATCGAGTCCACCGGCCTGTTCCTCGACAAGGCGACCGCGCAGAAGCACCTCGACGCCGGCGCGAAGAAGGTGATCCTGTCGGCGCCGTCGAAGGACGACACGCCGATGTTCGTCTATGGCGTCAACGACAAGACCTACCGGGGCGAGGCGATCATCTCCAACGCTTCGTGCACCACCAACTGCCTGGCGCCGCTGGCCAAGGTGATCAACGACAAGTGGGGCATCAAGCGTGGCCTGATGACCACCGTGCACGCCGC
>JBDSFV010000161.1:0-15843 GCA_039919355.1 Luteimonas sp.
GGGTGCTGGGCGTGCTGATCCCGGTGAACGCATCGACGTTCTGGTTTCTCGACTCCAGGATCGGCCAGGCGGGAGCCGCCGCGGCCGTGTTGGTCGTCGCCGCCAACGTTCCGATCATGCTGGTCGAGCGCGGCGTGTCACGGCTGATGGCCCTGCCCCATCTTTTCGCCTGGATTCCATTGCTGGCTTGGCTGGCGGCGCTGTTGGCGTTCGATGCAACCCTGACCGCCAGCGAAACACGCCTGGCAACGGTGCTCGCGGTGGTCAACGGCATTTCGTTGGTGTTCGACACCATCGACAGCGTCCGCTGGCTGTGCGGCCAGCGCGACGTGGCTTGCAGGCCAGCGGCCACAACCCGGCGCGGTGAGCCGCAATGAGGCTCCTGCCTGCCCGTTGCCGCCGCGATCGCCTACGTGCCCCGCCTTCTTCTGTACTCACTATGCGAGAACCGCAATGAACCCGAACTCCGTTCAAGACGACGTCCGCCGCTACTACGGCGAGGTTCTGCAGTCGAGCAACGATCTCAAAACCGGCGCCTGCTGCCCGACCGAAGCGATGCCCGAGCACCTGCGGCCACTGCTCGCGGACCTGCACCCGGAGGTCAGTGATCGCTTCTATGGCTGCGGTTCACCGTTGCCGCCGGCGCTGGAGGGCGCCACCGTCCTCGACATGGGCTGTGGTACCGGGCGGGATGTGTACCTGCTGTCGAGGCTGGTCGGGGAGCAAGGCAAGGTCATTGGCATCGACATGACCCCGGAACAGCTCGAGGTCGCCTCGCGCCATCAGGCGTGGCATGCCGAGCGCTACGGTCACGCCCGCTCCAACGTGACGCTGGTCAACGGTCTGATCGAGGATCTGGCGACCTGCGGGATCGTCGATGCCAGCGTGGATGTCGTGGTGTCCAACTGCGTGCTCAATCTCTCTCCCGAGAAGGAACGCGTATTCGCCGAGATCTTCCGGGTGCTGAAGCCTGGCGGTGAGCTGTACTTCTCCGACGTCTTCGCCGACCGGCGTATTCCGCCCACGTTGCGCACCGATCCCGTGCTGCTGGGCGAGTGCCTGGGTGGTGCCTTGTACACGGAGGATTTCCGTCGGCTGATGCAGCGCGTCGGTTGTGCCGACGTGCGGACGGTCAGCCAGTCGCCGATCCCGTTGTTCGACCCCGGCATCGAAGCCAAGGTCGGCATGGTGGCATTCACCTCCATCACCGTGCGGGCGTTCCGCCTGCCACTGGAGGACCGCTGCGAGGACTACGGCCAGGTTGCGACCTATCGCGGCACGATCGACCAGCACCCGCACGCGTTTGTCCTGGACGACCACCACCGCTTCGAGACGGGACGGCCGATGCTGGTGTGCGGCAACACCTTCGCCATGCTCGCGCGGTCGCGCTACGCCCGCCACTTCGATCTGGCCGGCGACACCCACGTGCACTTCGGGCTGTTCGACTGTGCCGCCCCGGCCACTTTGGCGGCATCGGGTACGCCCGGCGCGTGCTGCTGAGTGTCATGAAACCCAGCCTCGCCGTTGTCATTCCTGTCGGCCCGGGCGATACCGCCTGGCGCGGGCTGCTACCGCAGCTCGACGCATCGGGTGCTTTGGAGATCGCGCTCGTCCTGCCGGCCGGCGAACTGGAGGATCCATATGACCTGTCAAGCAATGTCACGGTCGTACGTGCAAGCCCCGGCCGCGCCGCGCAACTCAACGCCGGCGCCGCGGCCAGTTGCGCGGACTGGCTGTGGTTCGTGCATGCCGATTGCCGCGTCGACGCCAGGACCCTGGCCACAGCCACGGGGTTCATCACGGCCGACGCCACGGCGATCGGCTATTTCGACCTGCGGTTTCTCGATGATGGCCCGCGCCTGACGGCGCTGAATACCCTTGGCGCGAACCTTCGCAGCCGCTGGCTCGGCCTGCCGTTCGGCGACCAGGGACTGCTGATGTCGCGTCGCGTGTTCCAGGCGCTGGGCGGTTTCGATCAGCAGCTGCCCGGTGGCGAGGATCACGCCTTGGCGTGGACCGCGCGCAAGGCCGGGATACCGCTGCGCCGCCTCGCCGCGCCGATCTACACCAGCGCCCGCAACTACGCGCAACGCGGCTGGTGGCAAACGACCTTGCGCCACCTCCTGTTGACATGGCAGCAGGCGTGGCAATTCTCACGCACGAGGGAACCCCGATGACCTGCGGCGTCGGCATTTTCGTCAAGACCCCGAACCTGTCACCGGTCAAGACCCGGCTCTGGCCGGCCTTGGGTCGGCGCTGCGCGGAATCGCTGTACCTGATCTCCGCCGAGGCGGTCGCGTCGGTCGCCGAAGAGGCGCGGCGGCGAGTGGGCCTCACGCCGTACTGGGCCGTTGCCGAGGCGTCGGCGCTGCATGGCGACGCGTGGATCGACCTGCTTCATGTCCGACAGGGTACGGGCTCCCTTGGCGATCGCATGGGGCACGTCTACCGGACCCTGCGACAGCGCCACCGCGGTGCAATCCTGATTGGCGCCGATGCCCCGCAGATCGTCCCGGAAGCCCTTGAGCGCGCCGCCGAATGGCTCGCGTCGATCGAATCCAGGCTGGTCATCGGGCGTGCACTGGACGGTGGATTCTGGCTGTTCGGTGGCAATGTCGACCTGCCGGAGCGCGCCTGGACCAGCCCGCAGTACAGCTCGGCCGACACCGCCGCCCAGTTCGTCCGGGCGATGCACGGAGCCGGCCGCTGGCTGGAGCTGGAAACGCTCGCCGATATCGATACGGCGGCCGACCTGCCCGGTGCGCATGCGCATCTGTCCGGACTGGCTGCACCTACCGTCGCCCAGGTCAGGGTGCGCGACTGGCTCGGCCAACTGGCCGCAATGCAGGCGCCCACGCCATGAGCACGAACTGGCTGGAGTACTCGGGCATCGTGCGGCTGGTGGTCGTGGCTATCCTGTTGGCCGCGCTGCTGGGCTGGCAGCGGATGCGCCCAAGACGCGGCGATGCGGAGCCACGCCGGGGGTTGCGCAATATCGGCCTCATGGCGATCGCGTCGATCGTCGTGCGGTTAGTGATCCCGCTGTCGGCGGTGGCCTTCGCAGCGATGATCCAGACCCGCTCGATCGGATTGTTTCAGCACTGGTCACTGCCCCTGACCGTCGCGATCCCGCTCGGCATAGTGCTTCTTGACATGGCGATCTACTGGCAGCACCGCTGGTTCCACCAGATTCCGTTGCTATGGCGCGTCCACCGCGTCCACCACAGCGACACCGGCTTCGACACGACGCTCGGCCTTCGCTTTCATCCGGCGGAAATCGTCCTGTCGTTGCTGTTCAAATTCGCCGTGATCGCGGTGCTGGGCCTGTCGGCGGGCATCGTGTTCATCTACGAGATCCTGCTGACCGGGTTCTCGTTGTGGACGCATGCCGACGTTGCGCTCTCGCCGGCTTGCGACCGCCGTCTGCGCCGCCTGCTGGTCACGCCTGACTGGCACCGCGTGCACCACTCCGTGCACCGCGACGAAACGGACAGCAACTACGCCAACATCCTGAGCCTCTGGGACCGCCTGTTCCGCAGTTACGTGGCGCAGCCCCGCGACGGCCATGCCGACATGCGCATCGGCTTGCCGAACTTCCGCGAATCCCGGTCACAGACGCTTCCGGCGCTGCTTCTGCAGCCATTACTGGGCGATCCCCGCGCCCCATCCAAGGACATACGACCCCATGCATGACACCTGGCCTCTGCTCAAGAATAGCGACTTTCCCGCGATCGAACGCGGCAATGTGACGACGCTGCAACTCAACCTCGGCTATCGCTGCAACCTCAGTTGCATCCATTGCCACGTCAATGCCGGCCCGAAACGGACCGAGCGCATGGACGAAGAAACCATGCGCCTGGCATTGCGCGTGGCCACGCACCTGCGCGTCGGCACGCTGGACCTGACCGGCGGTTCGCCGGAGATGAATCCGCAGTTCCGCTGGCTGGTTGTCGAGGCGAAGCGCCGCGGCCTGCAGGTCATGGACCGCCTCAATCCAACGATCATGGAAGAACCCGGCTACGAATGGGTCGGCGAGTTCCTCGCCGAGCACGCCGTCGAAGCGGTGGCTTCATTGCCGTGCTATGGCAAGGAAAACGTCGACCAGCAACGCGGAAACGGCGTGTTCGAGGCCTCGATCCGCGCCCTCAAGCGCCTGAACGATCTTGGCTACGGACACCCCGACGGCCATCTGACGTTGAACCTGGTCTACAACCCAAACGGCGCCTTCCTGCCGCCCGACCAGGCGCGCCTGGAGGCGGAATATCGCCTTCTGCTATGGGACAACTTCGGCATCGTGTTCAACCACCTCTATGCGCTGGCCAACATGCCGATCCAGCGCTTCGGATCGTGGCTGCTGTCGAAAGGCCAATTCGAAAGCTACATGGGAACGCTGAAAGCTGCGCATGACGACAAGAACCTGGCAGGCGTGATGTGCCGCTCCACCATCAGTGTCGGCTATGACGGCTACCTCTACGACTGCGACTTCAACCAGATGCTGAACCTGCCGCTCGGCGGCAGGGAGCAGCCGACGCACCTGCGCGACCTGCTGGGCAGCGCGCCGCCACGCCGGATCGGCGTCGCCGGCCATTGCTACGGCTGCACCGCGGGGCAGGGCTCGAGCTGTGGTGGTGCGCTGTCATGACGATCCTTGCGATAACCCCGGCGATTGGCCGACCCTTGAACCCGACCAAGGAATCCTGACCATGCAACTTCTAGCCCCCTGCAAATTGCCATCGCTTCCGCTGGTCGACATCCACGGCGTACCCGTCTCGATAGGCAACAGCCGCAGGACACTTCGTGGCGCACGGCATTGCCGCGAAAAAGTATCCATCGACCCGGGTCAGCTCGCCGGCCATTCCGGTTCTGGACAGCAGTGACGACTGATTGCCGGGTCGAGTCGACAACAACGGTTCACGCCAGGAGAGCTCAGATGACGCTATGTACATTCACACGCACCTCGCTGGTCGCCATCGCCCTGTTGCTGGCAACGGCGGCCGCGCCGGCGCAGAAGCGCGTATTTTCGGTCGACATCTTGCGCGATACCTTCGGATTCGCCGCCGTTAGCCCCAGCGACGTGCCGTGGAAGGATATCGAACAGGGCTGCCCGGCCCGCGACTGCATCCCCTCGATCGATCGGCCGAAGTTCATCGCCGCCGACGCCGCCAGCTTCCTGGATGACGACGACCTGGTCCTGGCGCTCGATCACAAGGGGGTTCGCCGCGCCTATCCGACGCGCATCCTGAATTACCACGAGATCGTCAACGACACCGTCGCCGGAGATCCGATTGCGGTCACCTGGTGCCCACTTTGCGGTTCCGGCGTGGCGTTCCGGCGCGTGCTCGATGGGACCGCGGTGGAGTTCGGCGTGTCCGGCCTGCTGCACAACAGCGACCTGATTCTCTACGACCGCGACAGCAATTCGCTTTGGCAGCAGATCACCGCCCGTGCCTTCGCCGGACAGCGGCGCGGTCAGTCGCTGTCGCCAGTGCCACTGACCATGACGACTTGGCGCGAGTGGCGCGACAAACATCCCGACACCATGGTGCTGTCGACTGAAACCGGCGCCGGTTCGGATTACGGCGTTGCCACGCCGTACGGCGATTACGAAAAAAGCGAGCGCCTGATGTTTCCGGTGACGGCGCACGATCCCCGCCTGCATCCCAAGATGGTCGTCCACGCGGTCGAAGTGGGTAGCGAGTCGTTCGCGGTGACCGAGCGGGCACTCAAGGCCGCCGGCTCGGTGGAGACCAGGGTCGGCCGCGTCCCGGTGCGCTGGGTCCGCGATGCCAACGGCACGGTGCGGGCCACACGATTGGATAACAAGGAGGCGCTGGTGCCCATTCGCCTGTTCTGGTTCGCATGGTTCACCTTTCATCCGGCAACCGGTCTGTACGACACGCCGCCAGGGAAGCGCGGGTCCAGTGGCAAGTGATCGCCCCGGTCCACGATTGAGCGGACGCGCAGCGGCAGCGCTCGAGGGTCTGTCGCGCTTGCGTTTCTCCTGCTGCTTGCGGCGATGTCGGCGGGTTGCGCGAGTCTGTTCCCGATCGAGGCTCGCGCGACGACCAGGCTCCGCGCATCGGGCATCCGGCGCCGGAACTGCATGCGCGCCGTCTGGATGGCACGCCCGTGCTGCTGTCGGACCTTATCGGCAGGCGTTGGGCCGGTTGCTGCAACACGACGTCGAACATCGTCCCTGACAACCCAATGGAGCCACTGCATGAGCTGGATCACCGAAATAGAACCTTCCGAAGCCGAAGGCGAACTTCAGACGCTATACGGGCAGCTCGAGCAGAGCCGCGGCAAGGTGTCCAACATTCTCAAGGTGCACAGCCTGCGGCCCGCGGCGATGCAGGCCCATCTGAACCTATACATGGATCTGATGTTCGCGCCTGGCGGGCTGTCGCGTCGCCAGCGCGAGATGATCGCCGTGGTGGTGTCGCGCGAGAACCGTTGCGACTACTGCGTTGCGCACCACCTGGAGGCTCTGTCGCGCTATGTCGATGACGCCACCGTGCTTGACACCGTGTCCACCGACTACCGGACGATCGACCTGCCCGAGGCTGATCGCGCCCTGCTCGACTACGCCGCCAAGCTGACCCGCGATCCATCGTCGAGCAGCGCGGCCGACATCGCGGCCTTGCGCCGCGCGGGGATCGCCGAGGCCGACATCCTGCTCGCCAACCTTGTCATCGCCTATTTCAACTTCGTCAACCGGATCGCCCTGGGACTCGGCGTCGCATCGTCTGCGGCCGAAGTCACGGGCTACAGCGTCTAGGTTCTGGCCATGCAGCTGCTGAGCACCCCGCTATCGCTGATCGGAACCGCGCTTGCGCGGTACCTGAGCCGGCCCGCGCACGTGCATGGTGCGGCCCCTGCCACGCCGCTCGAGGTGCTGAAGCGCGCGCTGCGCCCGGGCGACGTGCTGCTGGTCGAGGGGCACAGCCTCGTCAGCACGGCGATCAAGTACCTGACGCAGTCGACGTGGTCGCATGCGGCCTTGTATGTGGGCGATCAACTGGCCGAACTGGGCGGAAATCCCCAACATTGCTTCGTCGAGGCGGACATCGTCGAGGGCGTGCGCAGCGTCGGTCCCGGGGAATTCGCCGGCTATCACACGCGTATCTGCCGGCCAGTCGGGCTGGACGACGACGCGTGCCGGCGGATCACGCGCTATGCGATCGATCGAATCGGCTCGCACTACGACCTCCGCAACGTCTTCGATCTGGCGCGCTACCTGCTGCCCACGCCTCCGGTGCCCAGCGCGATGCGACGACGCATGCTGGCGCTTGGCAGCGGCGACCCGACCCGGGCCATCTGCTCGACGCTGATTGCGCAGGCGTTCCAGTCGGTGCGCTACCCGATCCTTCCGGTCGTATTGCAGCGCGATGCGGCCACCGCGCCGTGCCCCGGATGCCTTGCCGAAGCCCTGCACATCCGCCATCACAGCCTTTTCGCACCGCGCGACTTCGACGTTTCGCCGTACTTCGCGATCATCAAGCCGCTGCTCACAGCGGACTTCGACTACCGGTCACTGCAATGGGACGCCCTGCCGGGCACGGCGACGCACGCAAGCGGCCACGACGTCCACCCATCGGGAATCTCGCCTTGAACCACTCGCCAATCAACGTGCTGTACGTGTGCACCCACAACTCCGCCCGAAGCATTCTCGCGGAAGGCATCACCAATCTCATTGGCTTGGGTCGCCTGGTCGGTCACAGCGCTGGCAGCACCCCGTCAGGGCGAGTGAACCCCGTCGCCCTGCGGGTCCTCGGCGCGATGGGATGCTCCCAGGTTGGCGTGCAAAGCAAGCACTGGGACACCTTCCTGCGCGAATCCGCACCGGTCATGGACTACGTCATCACCGTGTGCGACAACGCCGCGTGCGAGGTCAAGCCGGTGTGGCCGGGCAACCCGAAGCTGGTGCACTGGAGCATTGCCGACCCATCGCTCGTCGAGGGAGGGCCGAATGCAAGAACCGCTGCCTTCCTCTCCACGGCCGACCTGATCCGGCAACGGATTGAATCGTTGTTCGCCATCGAATTGGCCGGAAATGCCCCGCCAGGCTGAAAACGGGTTGGCGTTGAAGTGGCCCATGTCCTGGTCTCGCATTGAGGCCGACAGCCCTGGTCAACAGCACTGCCGCGCGGCGGGTTCGGCCGCGAATCCTGTTGCCCCTCGGCCGCCTCCCAATTGGTGCGGATATGGGCATCCGCCCGATGTGCCGGCAATGGTCATGGCCTGCCATCAGCCATCAGCGCAAAGCCGTCATTCCGCAAATGCCGGGTGCACCTTGTCTTGGCACAGCACCCAATGGCATGCACAAGGAGCCACGATGAATGTGCTTAAGCAATTGAGTCACTGGCTGACGCCCACCGCGGACCATACAGCCGCCCACCTGCTGACCAGCCTGCTGAGCATCGCCTGGTTCGTCGAGGCTCGTGACCCCTACACCGGCGGGCATCTGTGGCGGGTGTCGCGCTATGCGCTGTTGCTGGCCCAACGCACCGGGTTCAACGACGCCGACGCGGCCCGGATCAGTCTCGGTGGCTTTCTGCACGATCTGGGCAACCCATCATCAAGGACACTCAATCATGAAAGTATGGCAACCGTTCAAACAGACCCTCGCGGCCATCGCGCTGCTCGGCCTTTCCGCCGCGGCACTCGCATCGGGTGATCGGTTGGTGGTCACCGGCTCAAGCACGGTGGCGCCGCTTGCCCTGGAAATCGCCAAGCGCTTCGAGAAGCAGAATCCCGGCGTGCGGATCGACGTGCAATCCGGCGGTTCCTCGCGTGGCGTTGCCGATGCCCGCTCGGGGTTGGCAGATATCGGCATGGTGTCGCGCACCCTCGATCCTGAAGAAAACGACCTGAAGGCGACCACCATCGCCATGGACGGGGTCGGCATCATCGTGCATCGCGACAATCCATTGGCGACGCTGACCGATGCGCAGATCAAGGCGATCTACACCGGCCGGATCAGCAACTGGAAATCGGTCGGTGGCAAGGACCGACGTATCACCGTGGTGAACAAGGCGGAAGGCCGTTCGACGCTGGAGCTGTTCCTGCATCACTTCGCGCTGAAGAACAGCGCGATCAAGGCGCAGGTGATCATCGGCGACAACCAGCAGGGCATCAAGACCGTGGCCGGCAATCCGGGCGCCATCGGCTATGTCTCCATCGGCAGCGCCGAATTCGAGGCGGCGCAGGGTACGCCGATCAAACTACTGCCGATGGCATCGGTGGCGGCCACCGTGGCCAACGTGCGCAATGGGCGTTTCCCGCTTTCACGCCCGCTCAACCTGGTGACAAAGGGCGCGCCATCGGGGCTGGCCAAGCGCTTCATCGATTTTGCACGCTCCGGGAAAGTCAATGATCTGGTCGAAGCCCAGTTCTTTGTCCCGCTGGCACGCTGACCGCTGGCTGGCGCCATCGCTGGGGCTGCTGGCAGCGGCCGCTGCGTTGATCCTGCTTTTGGTGCTGGCCTTCCTCGTGCGCGAAGCGTGGCCGGTACTCAATGGCGCCGGCTGGAGCCGCCTTTTCGCCGACGAGAGCTGGTATCCGCTTGAAGGCCACTTCGGCCTGTCGCCAATGCTGTGGGCGACCCTGGCTGCAGCGGCTGGTGCGGTGCTGCTGGCCACGCCGATCGGCTTGGCGTGCGCAATCTTCACCCATTTCCTCGCGCCGCCGCGGGTCGCAAGACCATATCGCCTGATGCTGGCCCTGCTCGCTGGCATCCCCTCGGTGGTGTATGGCCTGTGGGGGCTGACCGTACTGGTGCCGTTGATCGCGCGCTGGCAACCGCCGGGCGCGAGCCTGCTCGCCGCCATCGTGATACTTACCTTGATGATCGTGCCCACGGTGGCGCTCACCAGCCTGTCCGCGCTGCAGGCCGTGCCGCGCTCGTTGCTGCACGGTGCCGCCGCGCTTGGACTGGGCCGCAAGGGCATCATCCTGGGGGTGGCCGTGCCGGCGGCACGCGTCGGCATCCTCGGCGGCGTCCTGCTGGCCGTCGCCCGCGCGCTCGGCGAGACCATGGCGGTGCTGATGGTGGCCGGTAACGTGGTGCAGAATCCCACCGGCCTTTTCGAGCCGGTGCGGGTGCTGACGGCGAATATCGCCCTCGAAATGGCCTATGCCACCGGCGACCACCGCGGCGGGCTGTTTGCCTCCGGCCTGCTGCTGACCCTGATGGTGCTGCTCCTGGCATGGATGGGTGCACGGATTGCGGGGCGGGCACGACATGCGTAGCCATGCCATGGACCACCTGTTCACCGTGTCCATCTGGAGCGCCGCGCTGCTGGTGGCATCGGCGTTCGCGTGGTTGCTCGGTGACGTGGTCTGGCAAGGCACGGCCGATCTTTCCTGGTCGTTCCTGGTATCGGAACCGACCAATGCCGGCCGCGCGGGCGGGATCGCACCGATCCTGGTCTCGACGCTGCTGATCCTGGTGGTGGCGTTGGCGGCGGCCGTTCCGCTCGGCTTGGGGGCAGCGGTGTGGCTGGCCGAATACACCCGGCGCGGTGGCGCCCGGGCTCACGGCATCGGCTTGAGCCTGGATGTGTTGGCGGGGGTGCCGTCGATCGTCTTCGGGCTGTTTGGCAACGCGTTCTTCAGCGTGTTCCTGGGACTGGGTTTCTCGATCCTCTCGGGCGGGTTGACGTTGGCCTGCATGATCCTGCCGATCTTCATCCGCACCAGCGAAGTCGGCCTGGCCGCCGTCAGCAACGACTGGCGGCATGGCGCCGCGGCGCTGGGCATGTCGCGCGCGAGTGCGCTGAGGCACATCCTGCTGCCGGCGGCTGCACCGGCAATCGCTGCCGGGCTCATGCTGGGCATCGGCCGCGCCACGGCAGAGACCGCGGCATTGATATTCACCAGCGGCTATGTTGACCGGATGCCGGAATCGTTGACCGATTCCGGCCGCGCGCTGGCCGTGCACATCTATGATCTATCGATGAACGTCAGCGGCGGCGACGGCGCGGCCTATGCCTCTGCCATCGTGCTGATCGTGCTGATCGCAGTCGTCAACATCGCCGCCCTCGCCCTTACCGACCGCTGGTTGACCAGCAGGATCACCGCACAATGAATACCCCAGACCCCGCTCTGCCGGCCATCTATACCGTGGGTGGCATCGAATCCGGCCCGCCCTGCTGTGAGCCGGTGCCGCACCTGCGCATCGAGAACCTGTCCGTCGCCTATGGCGCGACTACGGTGCTCGACGAGGTGTCGCTGGATATCCATCGCGGTTGCATCACCGCGCTGA
The DNA here is from genome assembly GCA_039919355.1 of Luteimonas sp. Taxonomy (GTDB): domain Bacteria; phylum Pseudomonadota; class Gammaproteobacteria; order Xanthomonadales; family Xanthomonadaceae; genus Cognatiluteimonas. The sequence goes on from JBDSFV010000161.1 coordinate 11,267, forward strand.
TCGGACCGTCGGGCTGCGGCAAGACCAGCTTGCTTTCCACGCTCAACCGGCTGACCGACCTGGTGCCGGGGGCGCGCGTCGGCGGCCGCATCGAGTTCGAGGAAACGGACGTTCTCGATCCCGACCTCGACGTGCTGGCGCTGCGCCGGCGCGTCGGCATGATCTTCCAGAAGCCGAATCCATTTCCGCTCTCGGTTCGCCGCAACCTGGAATTGCCGCTGCGCGAACATGGCGTGCACCGGCGCAATGTGCGAGAACAGAAGATCGAAACCGCGTTGCACGATGTGGGCCTGTGGGCAGAGGTGCGCGACCGGCTCGACAGCCCGGCGCTGGCGCTCTCCGGCGGTCAGCAACAACGCCTGTGCATCGCCCGTGCCCTGGTGCTGGAACCGTCGGTGCTGCTGATGGACGAACCCTGCAGCGCGCTCGATCCGATTTCCTCCGGCGTGGTGGAGGCGCTCATCCAGCGCTTGCGCGGCCGCTACACCGTCGTCATCGTCACCCACAACCTGGCCCAGGCGCGGCGTATCGCCAATTACGCGGCATTCTTCTGGATGAAGGAGCGCATCGGAAAACTGATCGAGTTCGGACGTTGCCAACCCCTGTTCGAGGCACCGGCGGATCCACTGACGGCCGCGTACGTCTCGGGACTTCGCGGCTGACGGAACCCAGGGATGGCGAATCGGGCCGGCAATCCGGGATGACAGCAATACTGCCGGCAGCCAGCTGCACCGGTCCAGGTGCACCTTTTTGCCGGGATGCATCACGCCGGTGCGATTGCCCATGTCCAACCGACGATAGTCACCCAACCGAGAACACAACCATGAGCCAGCAACGACGCCTCGCGATTTCCCTGCTGTGCCTTCGACTGGGCATCTTCCTGGTCATGCTGATGTGGACCTTCGACAAGTTCGTTCGTCCGGATCACGCGATTGGCGTGTTCTCGACATTCTATGGATTGAATGGCCTGGATGTGCAGATGGCCTATGTGCTGGCGGCCCTCGAGCTTGTCCTGCTGCTCGCGTTCGTGGCCGGGTTTGCGCGGCGCTGGAGCTACGGCATCGTGCTGCTGTTGCACGGGGTATCCACCCTGTCGCCGTGGCGCCAGTACAGCCAGCCGTTCGAGGGAGCCAATCTGATGTTCTTCGCCGCCTGGCCGATGCTGGCCGCCTGTGTGGCGCTCTATCTGCTGCGCGATTCCGATACCTACACCTTCCGCTCGCGCGGTCGATCCCACTGACGGCGGGCTACCGGCGAAGTAACGTGGCAAGCCCGGAGTCCGCCTCACCCACCCTGCCGGGAAGTACCGCTTCGTCGGTTCGTTCCAGGTCGGCGATACCACCTCCTAACGAGTCATCGATGGATACCCACGTCACGCCTACCCAATCCGGCGCACGCGTCGTGCGCGCTCCGCGCGGCACGGCCTTGCACTGCAAGAACTGGCTGGCCGAAGCCGCCTACCGGATGCTGCAGAACAACCTCGACCCCGACGTCGCCGAACGACCGGAGGACCTGGTGGTATACGGCGGCATTGGCCGCGCCGCCCGGGATTGGCCCAGCTTCGATCGTATCCTCGACGCGCTGCGCGAACTCGAGGACGACAAGACACTACTGATCCAATCGGGCAAACCGGTGGGCGTGTTCCGCACGCATGCGGATGCGCCCGCGCCCTGGCGCGATCAAGCGGGCCTCATCCGGCCCCGGTGACTCCGGATTCGGCAGGCATCATGTAGTGGAACAAGGACAAGCCCGTAGCGGTGATGTGCGCGATCAGGCGTTGCGCTTCATCGCGGCTGGTGACGAACACGACCTCCATCGGCAGTTCGCCCGCCAGCTCGTAGAAGTGCGCTTCGTGCAGCACGTGATGACGGCCATAGCCCGCGATCGCGCGAAACGCGGAACCACCCGGCAATCCGAGTATCGATGCCTGTCGCAGCAGCCATTGGTAGAGCGGCTGCCCGTGGTGGTGCTGGTTCTCGATGACGAAGAACTTGAGATACACGCAGTCGTGCATGGTCTACCTCTTAGCTGCCAATGAGTTTGATCAGTCGCAAGGTGGCGAATCCCAGCATGGTGGCGAACAGCGAACCGGCCAGGTGCAGGCCCATGTGCGCGGCCGCCCACGCGAATTGCTGGCGTGACAGCAGGCCGACGGCCTCGGCGGAAAACGTCGAGAACGTGGTCAATCCGCCGAGGAAACCGGTAATGATCAGCAAGCGCACTTCCGGGGACACGCCTTCGGTGAGCGCGAACCAGCCCAGTGCCAGGCCGATCAGGTAACCGCCAACGAGGTTGGCCACCAGCGTTCCCAACGGCAATTGCGGGAGCATGGAGTTCAGCCACAGGCCCAGTCCCCAACGTGCCCAGGCGCCAAGCGCAGCGCCGATGCCTACCGCGATGAAGCCGCCCCAATTCATGCCGCGATGATCACATTCCGGGATCGTCGCCGCCAGCGGCCCTCGCCTTCGCGCGCGCTGCGCGCAGGGCGTTGAGCTTTTCCTTGAGCTTTATCTCCAGGCCGCGCGCAACGGGCTCGTAGTACACGCGCTCGCCCATCGCGTCCGGGAAACCGGTCTGGTCCAGGGCAATGCCGCCTTCGGCGTCGTGATCGTACTGGTAGCCCTTGCCGTAGCCGAGTTCCTTCATCAGCTTGGTTGGCGCATTGCGGATGTGCAGCGGGACTTCCTGGGTGCCGTATTCGCGCACGTCGCGCTTGGCCGCATTGAAGGCCATGTACGCGGCGTTGGATTTCGCCGTGCTGGCGAGGTAGATCACCAGCTGCGCCAGCGCGAGTTCGCCCTCGGGGCTGCCGAGGCGTTCGTAGGTATCCCAGGCATCGATCGCCATCTGCAGCGCGCGCGGATCGGCGAGACCGACGTCCTCGACCGCCATCCGCGTCAGCCGCCGTGCGAGGTAAGCCGGATCGACGCCGCCATCGAGCATGCGCGTGAGCCAATACAGCGCCGCGTCTGGATTGGAACTGCGCATCGACTTGTGCAGCGCCGAGATCTGGTCGTAGAACTGCTCGCCGCCCTTGTCGAAGCGGCGGGTGCGGTCGGCCAGCACCTGCGCCAGTGTCGCTTCGGCGATCGCCCCGCCCTCCCCCTCCGCCAGTTCGGCCGCGATCTCGAGCAGGGTCAGGCCGCGGCGGACGTCGCCATCGGCGGCGCCCGCGATCTCGCGCATGGCGTCATCTGAAACCTGCAGGCCGCGGCCGCCAAGTCCGCGTTCCTCGTCGGCCAGCGCATGCTGCAACGCCTGCACGATGTCATCGACCGAGACCGCGTCCATCACGTCCACGCGACAGCGCGAGAGCAATGCCGAGTTCAACTCGAACGAGGGATTTTCGGTGGTCGCACCGACGAACAGGATGGTGCCGCGTTCGATATGCGGCAGGAAGGCATCCTGCTGCGCCTTGTTGAAGCGATGCACCTCGTCGACGAACAGCACCGTGCGCCGGCCCTCGGCGAAGCGATGCGCGGCCTCGGCGAGCACCTGGCGCACTTCCGGCAAGCCGGACAGCACCGCGGAGATCGCGCGGAACTCGGCCTCCGAATATTTGGCCAGCAGCAACGCCAGGGTGGTCTTGCCGCAGCCCGGCGGCCCCCACAGGATCATCGAATGCACGTGGCCGGATTCGATCGCGCGGCGCAGCGCGGAGCCCGGCGCCAGCAATCGGCGCTGCCCGACCATCTCGTCGAGCGTGCGCGGACGGATACGTTCCGCCAGCGGCCGCAACGCGTCGCGATTGACGCTCAGCAGATCAGGTTCGGTGATGGAGGATGCGTCGTTGCGCCGGGGCACGGGGCGGATTTCGAGGCGGAGAATACGGCGACACGATAGCAAGATGCCGTCGCAGTCGATGCATCGACGAATCGCCCCGCCCGGTTGCCACTAGCGGGTGGCTACCGCGTCCGGAAGCGCCGAGCGATTGGTAGTCGCGCCAAGTTCGTAGCTGACCCGCAGCCAGTCGCCGCTGCGCACGTCGTACAGCGCCTGCACGCCGGCGGCGGTCGCACCCTCACGGCCGAAATCAGCGGTGCCGCTCGCCTCCAGCCGGACATAGCGCTTGCCGGCCTGGACCAGTCGCACCGTATCCAGCGCGATCCGGGCGGGCTGCTGCGCGAATTCCTCGCGCAGACGGCGATCGACTTCGGCGGTCAGCTGCCGTGCCATCGCCGAATCGGCCGACACCGGCTGTCCCGCCTCGTCGCCGCCAAGGGTCAGGTCGGGATAGCTGACGCTGGCCTGCTCTGTGTCGTACAAGGCATCGAAACGGAATGGGATCCACGCATCGTCGTTGCCGATGAGCAGGCGCCCCACGCCATGGATGTCGCGCTGGATGATGCCTGCGGGGGCCACGTCGACCTTGTCGAGCTTGACCTGGACCGTGCGTTCGCCGAACTGGCTGGAGATCGCGCCGATCAGCGCCGCGGCGGTCGCGTCATCGATGGCCTGGTTGCCTTCCATGCGCGATTCGGGTGCAAGGTCGAGCGACTTGCCGACGATGGCCTCGGTCGCTGGACCGGACGCAGCCACGGCACTGGCGATCAATCCGCATCCAACCAGCATTGCGG
>JBDSFV010000162.1:0-10464 GCA_039919355.1 Luteimonas sp.
TGGGCTTCTCTGCGCCCACCAGCTTTTTCGCCGCCCACCAGTCGACCACGGTCGACACCCACAGCAGGATCACGAACGGCGGGTTCCAGGCCGCGTAGAACAGGTAACTGGCGACCAGCAGGTTGACCTTCTTCGTGGTCCAGCCCAGCGGCATCGAGTGCAGCGCCAGCACCAGCGCGAAGAACACCACGAAGGTCAGCGAGTTGAAGACCACTTACAGTGCTCCGTGGTGGGCGCGGCCGCGGAAGGCGGCCGTAACCCCCGAGGCAACGCCGGGAATGCCGGTGCCCGGCCAGCGCTTGCGACCGCCAGTCGTACGCGGGGCGTGACGCAGTTGGCAACATCCATGCCACCTGGAGTGGGTGTGCACTGTTCCCGGGGCGCCGGGATGCAGGAGTTGCAGCGGATCGCCGGCAAGCCGCGGCTGAGGCCGCTACCACGACAAGCGTGCGCTCAAGCCACCTGCACCACCCGCAACGGATTGCGCCACTGCGCCAGCAGTTCGGTCTCTCGCTGTTTCGCCGTGTGCAGGTGCGCTTGCTTGACGTGGCCGTAGCCGCGGATGTGTTCCGGGATGCTGGCGATCTCGGCGGCGAGGCCGACGTTGCCGCTGTCGAGCGAAGCCAGCAGGTCACCGACGGTCTTTTCGTAGTCGGCGACCAGCTTGCGCTCCAGCTTGCGCTCGGCGGTGTAGCCGAATGCATCGAGCGGGGTGCCGCGCAGGCCGCGCAGCTTCGCCACCAGCTTGAACGCGGTGAATACCCACGGCCCGTATTCGCGCTTCTGCAGGCGGCCTTCGCTGTCCTTTTTCGCCAGCAGCGGCGGGGCGAGATGGAAGTGCAGCTTGTAGTCGCCGTCGAACTGCTGCTCGAGCTTGCGCTGGAAGTCACCGCTGGTGTACAGCCGCGCGACTTCGTACTCGTCCTTGTAGGCCATCAGCTTGAACGCATAGCGGGCGACGGCCTCGGCGAGGTCGGTGCTGCCCGACGCCTTCGCCGCTTCGGCATCGCGCACCGTCGCCACGAAGTCCGAGTATCTCTTCGCGTACCTGGCGTTCTGGTAGTCGGTGAGGAACGTCACGCGGCGAACGATCACCTCGTCGAGCGAGCGCGACAGGCGTGCATCGTCAAGCGGCAGGAAGGCGACGTCGCCGGCGCCGTGCGCCGGCACATGGCGCAGCTCGTCTTCGCGGCGAGTCGTGGCGAGCGCATCGGCCAGCCCGGACTCGTGGCCTTCCGAGGGACGTGGCGCCAGCAACGGCAACGCGTGCGGGCGGACTTCGGCCGCAGTCGGCGCGTTGCGGACGAAACCGGCGGCTTCGGCGACGGCGTTCGGATCGATCGCAGCCAGACGTCCCCAGGCGAACGCGGTCTTGTTCATTTCGATCGCGGCGCCGTTGAGTTCGACCGCGCGCATCAGCGATTCGAACGCCAGCGGCACCATCCCCTGCTGCCAGGCATAGCCGAGCATGAACAGGTTGGCGGCAATGGCATCGCCCATCAGCGCGGTGGCGAGTTGCGTGGCGTCCACCAGCAACGGCTCCTTGCCGGCGAGCGCAGTGCGCACCGCACTGATGATGTCGGTCGCGGGGAATTCCATGTCCGGGCGCGTGGTGAAGGTGCCCGGCATCGCCTCGTAGGTGTTGAGCACGACGCGCGTGCGGTCGGCGCGGATCTTCGACAGCGCCCAGTAATCGTTGACCACGACCATGTCGCAGCCGAGCACGAGGTCGGCCTCGCCGGCGGCGATGCGCACGGCGTGGATGTCGGCCGGCGATTTGGCGATGCGGAGGTGGGTCGTCACCGCGCCGCCTTTTTGCGCGAGGCCGGTCTGGTCGAGCACGCTGGAGCCGCGCCCTTCGAGGTGCCCGGCCATGCCGAGCAGCGCACCGATGGTGACCACGCCGGTGCCGCCGACGCCGGTGATCAGGATATTCCAGGGTTGCGACAGGTCGGTCGCGAACGTCGGCATCGGGAGGTTCGCGAGCTTCTCCGCCGCCGACACTTTCCTGCCCTTGCGCGGCGTGCCGCCGTGCACGGTGACGAAGCTCGGGCAGAAGCCCTCGACGCAGGAATAGTCCTTGTTGCAGTTGGACTGGTCGATCTCGCGCTTGCGCCCGAACTCGGTGTCCCTGGGCAGTACCGACACGCAGAACGACTTCTTGCCGCAATCGCCGCAGCCCTCGCACACCAGCGTGTTGACGAACACGCGCTTGGCCGGGTCGACGATCTTGCCGCGCTTGCGACGGCGGCGTTTTTCGGTGGCACAGACCTGGTCGAACACCAGCACGCTGACGCCTTTCACTGCACGCAGGCGCTTCTGCACGTTGTCGAGTTCGCGGCGGTCGAAGAACTCGACGCCAGACGGGAAGATCGAACGGTCCGACCACTTTTCGATGTCGTCGGACAGCACCACGATCACCTGCACGCCCTCGCTGCGCACCTGCTGCGCGATCTGCGGGACGCTCAAGGTGCCGTCGACCGGCTGGCCGCCGGTCATCGCGACCGCGTCGTTGTAGAGGATCTTGTAGGTGATGTTGACGCCGGTGGCGACCGACTGCCGGATCGCCAGCGAGCCGGAATGGAAGTAGGTGCCGTCGCCGAGGTTCTGGAACACGTGTTCGGTCGCGGTGAACGGCGCCTGCCCCGACCAGGTCACGCCTTCGCCGCCCATGTGGGTGAAGGTATCGGTGCTGCGGTCCATCCACGTGACCATGTAGTGGCAGCCGATGCCGGCCAGCGCGCGCGAGCCTTCCGGCACCCGCGTGGATGTGTTGTGCGGACAACCGGAGCAGTAGTGCGGCACGCGCGGGAAGTTGGCACGCGGCAGCGCCAGTTCGGCCTCCTTGGAGGCGAGGAAGGCCAGCTGCTGCTGGATGTGTTCGGAGGTGTGGTAGCGCGCCAGCCGCTTCGCGATCACGCGCGCGATGCGTGCCGGCGTCAATTCATTGGTTGACGGCAGGATCCACTCGCCACTCTCGTCGTATTTGCCGACGATGCTCGGACGTTGTCCGTCGAAGTTGTAGAACAGCTCCTTCATCTGGCTCTCGATGAAGGCGTGCTTCTCCTCGACCACGAGGATGTCCTCGAGCCCGCGCGCGAAGGCGCGGATGCCGACCGGCTCCAGCGGCCAGGTCATGCCGACCTTGTAGACGCGGATGCCGAGGTCCAGGCAGGCACGTTCGTCCAGGCCGAGCACTTCCAGCGCCTGCAGTACGTCCAGATACGACTTGCCGGTGGTGACGATGCCCAGCCGCGCGTTCGGCGCGTCGAGCACGACGCGGTCGATGCGGTTGGCGCGCACGAAGGCTTGCGCCGCTTTCACCGCGTACCTGTGCAGACGCATTTCCTGGTCGAGCGGCGGATCCGGCCAGCGGATGTTGAGCCCGCCCGGCGGCAGCTCGAAGTCTTCCGGCGTGGCGATCCGCAGCGCGAACGGATCCACGTCCACCGACGCCGACGATTCCACCGTTTCCGCGATCGTCTTGAAGCCGACCCAGCGCCCGGTGAAGCGTGACATCGCCCAGCCGAGCAGGCCCATGTCGAGGATGTCCTGCACGCCGGCGGGATTGAGGATGGGCATCAGCGCGCTGGTGAACTCGCCCTCGGAACCATGCGGCAAGGTCGAGCTGCGACAGGCGTGGTCGTCGGCAGCGAGCGCGAGCACGCCGCCGTGCTTCGAGGTGCCGGCGGCGTTGCCGTGCTTGAACACGTCGCCGCAGCGGTCCACGCCCGGACCCTTGCCGTACCACATGGAATACACGCCATCGACCTTGGCGCCTTCGAACAGGTTGGTCTGCTGCGTGCCCCAGACCATGGTCGCGCCCAGGTCCTCGTTGAGGCCGGGGGTGAACTTCACTGCCGCCGCTTCGAGGTGCTTCTTCGCGCGCCACAGTTCGAGGTCAAAGCCGCCCAGCGGCGAGCCGCGATAGCCGGAGATGAAGCCGGCGGTGTCCAGGCCCGCGGCCTGGTCGCGAAGCCGCTGCATCAGCGGCAGCCGCACCAGTGCCTGCACGCCGCTGAGGTAGATGCGGCCTTGGGTGCGGGTGAACTTGTCCTCGAGGCTGTAGTCCGGGTCGAGCACGCCGGCCCCTGTAGAGGATGCGGTGAGCAGCGTGTTGGCGGAGGACGGCGAGGACAGTTCGGCGGTGCTGGTCATGGCGGCGGCCTGCAAGCGGGTAGGGCAAGGCCCGACGCGGCCTGAAGGCAGCGCCGGAGCGTGCGGAAAAGAGGCGGAATTGTAGCAGCGAGCCCTGCGGCGGCCCTGCGGCGATGCCGGCTGCGCTATCTTCACGGGCCCCGTCCGCGGAGCCGAGCCATGTCTGTCGATAGCCGCCCCCGCCGCCTTCGCGGCACCATGCTGGCTGCGTTCGCCGGCACCTGCGCGACCGTCCTGGGCGCTTCCGCCGCCGACCGCGTCATCGGCAAGCCGTTCGCGACGCGCAGTGAGGTGTATGCGCCGCATGCGATGGCGGCGACCTCGCAACCGCTGGTGACGCAGATCGCGCTCGACGTGATGAAGCAGGGCGGCAGCGCGCTCGACGCCGCGATCGCGGCCGATGCCGCACTCGGACTGATGGAACCCACCGGCAGCGGCTTGGGTGGCGACCTGTTCGCGATCGTGTGGGATCCCAGGACGCACAAGCTCTACGGCTACAACGGCTCCGGGCGCTCGCCGCAGTCGCTGACGCTGGCCGAGTTCCGGAAGCGCGGGCTCACCGCGATTCCGCCCTACGGCCCGCTGCCGGTGACCGTGCCCGGCGCGGTCGATGCCTGGTTCGCGCTGCACGAGCGCTTCGGCAAGCTGCCGATGAAGCAACTGCTGGCGCCGACGATCCGCTACGCACGCGAAGGCTTTCCGGTCAGCGCGGTGATCGCGTATTACTGGAGCCTGTCGGTGCCGCGGCTGTCGAAGTATCCCGGCTTCGCCGAGCAGTTCGGCCGCGACGGCCGTGGTCCGCGCACCGGCGAGATGTGGACGCGCCCGACCCTCGCCGACACGCTGCAGAAGATTGCCGACGGAGGCCGCGATGCGTTCTACAAGGGCGATATCGCGCGCACGATCGACGTCTACTTCAAGGCCAACGACGGTTACCTTGGCTACGACGACCTCGCCGCGCACCACGGCGACTGGGTCGAGCCGGTGTCGACCAACTACCGTGGGTACGACCTGTGGGAACTGCCGCCCAACGGCCAGGGCATCGCCGCGCTGCAGATCCTGAACCTGCTCGAAGGCTATGACCTGAAACAGTACGGTTTCGGCAGCCCCGAGCACGTGCACCTGTTCGTCGAGGCGAAGAAGCTGGCGTTCGCAGATCGCGCGCGTTTCTATGCCGATCCGGATGTCTACAAGACGCCGGTCGCCGAATTGATCTCGAAACAATATGCCGATGAGCGCCGCAAGCTGATCGATGTCGACCAGGCTGCGCGCACGGTCGCGCCCGGCACGCCGAAGACACTCGACGAAGGCGACACCATCTACCTCACCACCGCCGATGCCGACGGCATGATGGTGTCGCTGATCCAGTCCAACTACCGCGGCATGGGCAGTGGCATGGCGCCGCCGGGACTGGGTTTCATCTTCCAGGACCGCGGCCAGCAATTCGTCTTGCAGGAACATCACCCGAACGCATTCGCGCCCGGCAAGCGCCCGTTCCACACCATCATCCCGGCGTTCGTGACCAAAGACGGCAAGCCGTGGTTGAGTTTCGGGGTGATGGGCGGCGCGATGCAGCCGCAGGGGCACGCCCAGATCCTGATGAACCTGATCGATTTCGGCATGAACCTGCAGGAAGCCGGCGACGCGCCGCGCATCCAGCACGACGGTTCGACCGAGCCGGAGGCGCAGTTCGCGCAGATGAGCGACGGCGGCGAAGTCGACCTCGAATCCGGCTTTCCCCCCGAAACCCTGCGCGCGCTGATGCGCAAGGGACATTCGGTACGCTTCGCCGACGGCCCCTACGGCGGCTACCAGGCGATCATGGTCAATCCCGAAGGCGGCTGGATCGGTGCCAGCGAGTCGCGCAAGGACGGGCAGGCGGCGGGGTACTGATACCGTAATGGGTCGAGCCTGCAGCCAGAGGCAGCCCGCGATCAGGCTGCTCCGCTTCCAGTGTAGGCTTCGACTTCGTGTTCACGGCGGAGTCGCGGATGAAAACGATCCTGGTGGCCAGTTCCAAGGGCGGCGTCGGCAAGACGACGATCGCGACCCATCTTGCGGCGCAGTCGGCGCTCGCCGGGCAGCGCACGGTGCTGGTCGACGCCGATCCGCAGGGTTCGTCGATGCGCTGGGCGCAGCGCCGCGCCGGACTGGACAGCGCGGTGCTGCCCATCGACGGCTCCGGCGGCAAGGGCTGGCGCAAGGGCGTGCCTGGCGACACCGAGCGCGTGGTCATCGACGCCGCGGCCGGGGCGATGGCCGGTGACCTGGCGCCGTTCCTGGAGCGCGCCGACGCGGTGGTGGTGCCGGTGCTGCCGTCGACACTCGACATCGAGGGCACGGTGCGGTTCCTCGACACCCTGGCCAGACATCCGCGCGTGCGTCGCGGCGAACTGCGCGTCGGCCTGGTCGGCAACAAGCTCAAGCCGTGGACCAACAGTTCGCAACAGTCGCTGGACCTGCTGCGGCAGTGGCCGTATCCGCTGGTGGCGCAGCTGCGCGACAGCCAGGCCTACGCGCTGCTGGTCGGGCTCGGCAAGAGTCTGTTCGACTACCACTCGGTGCAGGTGCGCGAGCACCAGGCCGACTGGCAGCCGCTGCTGCGCTGGCTGAAGAAATCGTCCTGACACGCGTCGGACTCACGCCATCGCGATGGTGCTCGGCTACTCTTGTCGCCGTCCCTGACGAGCCGACCCGAGGCGCGAACCTGCCATGAGAGAGCTCATCCTGTTGCGGCACGCGCACGCCGAACCGGCCAGCCCCGGCCAGGCCGACCTTGACCGTCCGCTGTCGCCCGAAGGCCTGGCCGAAGCCGAAGCCGCCGGGCGCTGGCTGGCCGGACACGGGCTGATCCCCGACCGCGTGCTGTGCTCGCCGGCGCGACGCACGCGCGAAACCATGGAAGCAGTGCTGGCAGCGGTCGGCTACGTCGACCAGCGCCTGGACGACAGCATCCACGAAGCGACCTCGGGCACGCTGGCGGCGCTGGCCGACAGCCATCGCGAGGCCGAACGCCTGCTGCTGGTCGGCCACAACCCCGGCATCGAACGCCTCGCCGCGCTGATGCACAGCGGCCAGTCCGGCGACTACCGCGGCATGCCGCCAGGCGGGATCGTGGTGCTGACGCTGCCGGCGGACGTCGCGATCGAACCCGGCATCGCCACGCTGTCCGCCTTCTGGTGGCCGTGACTGCGCACGCGGCGACACCCTGGCTGCTGGCAGCGGCGCTGGCCGCGGTCGCCGCGCTGGCGGCGGCCGCCGAGATCGACCCGCTCGCCTCGCGCATCGGCTTCACCCTGAAGACGCGCTGGGGCCAGTCGCTGGAGGGACGCTTCCCCGATCCCCACGGCGAGGTCGCCGAACTCGGCGACGGCCGCCACCAGGTGCGGCTGCGCCTGTCGGCGCGCACGGTCGAGATCGTCGACCACGCCAGCTATACCCGGTTCACCCGCGGCCCCGGCTTCTTCGACGCCGAGCACTATCCGCAGGTGGAGTTCGTCTCCGATGCCTACGCGCCGGAATTGCTGCGCAGTGGCGGCGCCCTGCCCGGCCTGTTGACCATCCGCAATGTCCGCCATCGCGAAGTGTTCACGGTCAGCCCGGCGACCTGCGCCCAGCCGGCGCGTGATTGCGACGTGGTCGCCAGCGGCAGCATCCATCGCAGCGACTACGGCATCGACCGCTGGAATTTCGCGCTGTCGGACACGGTGCGTTTCTCGCTGCGCGTGCGCGTCCGCGCCGGGAACGGCGCGTGACCGCGCCACGCGCGCTGCTGGCAGCGCTGCTGGCGCTGGCCTGCGGCGCCTGCGCGACGCTGTCGCCGACGCAGCGCGGGCACGCGCAAGCGATCGCGACCGCGGCGCGCTCGACCGTGGTCGACTGCGCGCGCGAGGACGCGTGCGCGCAGCCGTCGTCGCTGCATGAGCTCGGTGCGCGCGCCTTCGCCGGGAGCAGCGCCGACGCGCCGCGGCATTACGCACTGATCCTCGACCGCGGCCCCGACGCGCTGCTGGCGCGGCTCAATCTGATCCGCAGCGCCACGACCTCGATCGACCTGCAGACCTACATCTTCGACGAGGACGACGCCGGCCACCTGGTGCTGGACGAACTGCTCATCGCCGCGCGCCGCGGCGTCCGCGTGCGGCTGCTGATCGACCAGCTGTCGGCGTTGAAGCGGGTCGACACGCTGGCGGCGCTGGCCGGCGCGCACGCCAACTTTGCCATCCGCATCTACAACCCGGTGCTCAACCGCGCGCGGATCAACTACCCACAGTACCTGCTGGCCGCGGCCTGCTGCTGGCGCAAGCTCAACCAGCGCATGCACAGCAAGCTGCTGCTGATCGACGGCGCGGTCGGCATCACCGGCGGCCGCAACTACCAGGACGACTATTACGACTGGGACAGCGAGTACAACTTCCGTGACCGCGACCTGCTGGTGGCGGGGCCGGTGGTGCGGGCGATGGCGGAGAACTTCATCGCGTTCTGGGACGATGGCCGCAGCAAGCCGGCCGAGCAGTTGGCCGATGTCGGCCGTCGGCTGTTGCGGGAAGGCGTGCCCGAGGTGCCGCATGCGCCGTTCGACCTGCCGCAGCGGGTCGCGGCGATCTCCCGCGACGCCGACGACGCGACGCTGGTGCGCACGCGCCTGACGGACGCCGCGTTACCGGTCGGCGCGGTCGAGTACCTCGCCGACCTGCCGCAGAAGCACCGGCGCAGCCACGCCGGCCCGGCGCCGGCATCGCTCGGCCTGCGCGAGCTGGTCGAGTCGGCGCAGCACGAAGTGCTGTTGCAGACGCCATACCTGGTGCTGTCGGAGCCGGCGCAGCAGATGTTCCGGACGATGCAGCAGCGCGACACGCCGCCGCGGGTGATCGTGTCGACCAACAGCCTCGCCGCGACCGACTCCTTCATGACCTACGCGCTGTCGTACAAGTACAAGCGCCGCTACCTGCGCGACTTCGGTTTCGAGATCTACGAGTTCAAGCCGTTCCCGGCGGATGCGCCGATCGACCTGGCCGCCACCGGTTCGACCCTGCCAGCCGAGGCGCCGGCTCCGACCGACGCCGAGATCGCCAGCGCGCGGCAACGGCTGCGCGCGAGCAGCGACCGGCGTTCGGCGGTCGTGCGCTCGCGTCGCCCGCAGCAGAGCGAATACGCGGCGTTGCGCTACGCCCGCCGCCGCAGCAACGAGCGCGTGCCGCTGCAGCGCGCCGGCGTGCGCATCGGCCTGCACGCCAAGTCGCTGGTGGTCGACGATCGCATCGGCGTGGTCGGCACCCACAACTTCGATCCGCGCGGCGACCGCTACAACACCGAGAACGCGGTGGTGATCGACGATCCGGCGTTCGCGCACGTGCTGGCCGAAAGCATCCGCCGCGACATCGCCCCGGCCAACAGCTGGACCATCGCGCCGCGCGACAAGGCGCCGGTGTTTTCGGGGCTGGAATACTCGCTGGCGAAGATCTCCGAACGCCTGCCGATCTTCGACCTGTGGCCGGTGCGCTACGCCACCAGCTATGAATTCCGGCCCGGGCCGCAGTGTCCGCGGCCGCTGTCGCCGCACGATCCCGGATTCCGCGAGTGCTACCGGCCGGTGGGCGACTTCCCCGAGGTCAACCTGGGCCTGAAATCGGTGCTGACCCGGATCTTCACCGCCTTCGGCGCGGGCTTCGCCCCGGTCCTGTAGAGGCCCGTGGCATGGCTTCAGTGGGGTGACTTCCGGCCCATGGTGGGGTGATGCTGGTGTTGTAGTCTACCAACACACTATCCCACCAAGGCCACCAGGAGGCCTGCCATGACCACCACGTTGCGCACCCTCGAGCCGGCCCCGACCCGTCCGCCGGTCGCCCAGGCGCAGAAGCCGGTTGCCGCGCGCCGCGAATACCGCGAGCGCGACTTCGGCATCGGCTACGGCAGGAGCAGCGGTTATGCCAGCAACAGGCGCTATGCCAATGCCTGGGGCGGGCTGCCGCACTTCCGCTGCGGTTGATGGACTGATGGCTTGAAGGCTGGCGGCCGACGCGGTGCGGCCTCTCCAACGCGTCGCGCCGGCCGCCGGCGGTCGGGTATCGTGCCGGGCATGGCCTGTCCCGCCGATCCCGCTGCCGCGCCGCGCCTGTTCCGGCGCGCCACCACGCTGGCGGAACTCAACGCGCTGTCGCAGGGCACCGCGATGGTGCCGCTGGGCATCGCGTTCACCGAACTGGGGGCCGACTACCTGCGCGGCACCATGCCGGTCGATGCGCGCACGTGCCAGCCCTACGGCCTGCTGCACGGCGGCGCCTCGGTGCTGCTCGCTGAAACCCT
>JBDSFV010000163.1:0-19429 GCA_039919355.1 Luteimonas sp.
GCCTCAGTCGGCACGCCCTGCTTCCGGCCCTTGCCGCTGCAACGGGTCGGGAAACGCAGTGCCCTGTTCGGTGAATGCCAGCGCGAGTGAATTCAGGCAATGGCGCTCGCCGGTGGGCGGCGGACCATCCGGAAATACGTGGCCCAGGTGGCTGTCGCAGCGCGCGCAGACGATTTCGGTGCGGATCATGCCGTAGCTGATATCGCGAATGGTCTTGACGTGGGTCGCGTCGTACGGCTTGAAGAAACTCGGCCAGCCGGTGCCGGAATCGAACTTGGCACTGGAGCGGAACAGCGGCAGTCCGCAGAAACGGCAGGTGTAGGTGCCATCGAGCTTGTTGTCGAGGAACACGCCGCAGAACGCCGCTTCGGTGCCGTGCTCGAGCAGCACGCGGCGTTCCTCGGGATCGAGCTCGGCGGTGAGCGCGCGCCGTTGCGCGTCGTCGGGCGGGGTCAGGTCGAAGGCGGTCATCGCGATTTCCGGTCGTGGAGGGGAGCGGCCATGCCCAGCAGTGCGCGCAGGCTCCCGAGTAAAACACAGGGCTGCGTGCAGGCGGTGTCGGGTCGTCCGCCCTGTGTCCGGATCGGCATTGACCCGCCACGTGACCGGGACATGTCGATGGGCAGCGCCCGCGTGGGCTGCGCACGAATGCTCTGGGCCATAAGTCGGGGGTCCGGCGGCGCGCTTGATCGCTGCGGCGGGCGGCCGCATACAGGGGTCAGGGCCGCGGTTTTGCGGCGTCGCCAGCGAGGTGAACCATGCCGACCCCGAGCCCGACCAGGATCGATTTCGTTTCCGACGTGTCCTGCCCGTGGTGCGCGGTCGGTTTGATGTCGCTGCAGCAGGCGATTGCGCGGGTCGGCGACGCGATCGCGGTCGACCTGCATTTCCAGCCGTTCGAACTCAATCCGCGCATGCCGGCCGCGGGCCAGGACGCGATCGAGCACCTGACGCAGAAATACGGCATCAGCCGCGAGCAGGCGGCACGCAGCGGCGAGGCAATCCGTGCGCGCGGTGCCGAACTCGGTTTCACCTTCGACATGGACAAGCGTCGCCGCATCTACAACACCTTCGACGCGCATCGGCTGCTGCACTGGTCCGGGCTCGAAGGTTCCGACAGGCAACTCGCACTGAAGCAGGCGCTGTTGCACGCGTACTTCGGCGACGGCGAGGATGTGTCCGACCCCGACACGCTGGCGCGGCTGGCGGAAACCGCCGGCCTCGACGGCGCGCATGCACGCGCAGTGCTCGCTTCCGGCGCGTACGCCGAAGACGTCCGCACCCGGGAGCGCTACTACACCGACGCCGGCATCCACGCGGTGCCGGCGGTGATCCTCGACGAGCGTCACCTGGTGTCCGGCGGGCAGCCGGTCGCGGTGTTCGAGGCCGCCTTGCGGCAGGTGGCTGGACTGGCTTGAGCTCGTCGCAGTCGCGTGATGTCGACGGTCGCTGGCCAGCGTGGCATGCCCCATCAATCCCAACCACCGGACCCGCGCCGGCACGCGGTGCGTTGCATCGCCGGATTCATCTTCGACATGAACGCGGACCGCTTCGCGGTTCGTTGACGCAGCCGCGGCCTATGGTGGCGCGATCATTGATCGGAACAGGAGCACGTACATGCTCGCGCATCTTCCCTCCAGCATCGGCCACGCCCTGCGCCGTGTGCGCCCCGGGCTGGAGAAAATCGTGTTCCATGATCCCGACATCGGTACGGCGATTTCGCTGTCGGTGTGCAGCAACGCGTTTGCAGATGGCGGGCTGCTGGCGGTACGTCACACCGCGGATGGCGACAAGCTGTCGCCGCCGATCGAATGGCACGACGTGCCGGCGGCGGCGCGCAGCACCGTGGTCCTGGTCGAGGACGCCGACAGCCCGCCGCCCAAGCCGCTGGTGCACGCCATCGTCTGGAACCTGCCCGGTCGTGACGGCAACCTCGCCGAGGGCGCGCTCAGCGTCGAGCCCTCCATCGACAGCGCCGAACTCGGCCCCAACTCCTGCTTCCAGCACGCCTATCTGCCGCCCGATCCGCCGCCAGGCCATGGCCCGCACCGTTACGCCTTTCAGGTGTTCGCGCTCGACTGCGTGCCCGATTGCGACGAGGCGCCCGGGCGCGGCAAGTTGCTCGACCTGCTGCGCGGCCACGTCCTGGCCAGTGGCCTGCTGGTCGGCACCTACGAGCGCCGCCGCGCCTCCTGACGGATCCGGGCGACCGCTCCGCGCGGCACCTGAAATCCACTACCCTTGTCGGCGCAGCGTGCGTCGCCTGCGGGCGCCGGGAAAGCGATGCAGATCAGGGGCGAGGCCCCGCCGTTTCGGGGACGACGACTATGGCGATCCGGCGCGAACTGTTCGCGGGCGAAGTGCTGTACCGGCAGGGCGATCCGTCCGACTGCGCGTGGCTGGTGGAGCGCGGCGCGGTCGAACTGGTCTCGATCCAGGGTCGGCGCGAGATCAGCCATGGCGTGCTCGGGCCGGGAGAACTGATCGGTGAACTCGGCATGCTCGACGGCGGACCGCGCAGCGCGACCGCGACCGCGCGCGGCGACACCGTGCTGCTGGCGATCGAACACGACCAGTTCCTGGACCGCCTGCAGAGCGGCGATCCGATCGTCCGCACCCTGGTCGACAGCCTGCTGCGACGCACCCGCAGCATCATCGCCAGCCTGCCCGTGGATGCCACGCTGCCGGCCGAGGACGTGCCCGTCGACGATCCCGCCGAGCGCAGCGGCATCGACAAGATCCGGCTCGAGGCGCAACTGAGCGATGCGCTGGACAGCGGCACGCTGGAGGTGCGCTACCAACCGCTGTTCGACATTCCCGTGGGCCGCGTCACCAGCTACGAGGCGCTGGTGCGCTGGCAGCTGCCCGAGCGCGGCGTGGTGTCGCCGGCGGAATTCATCAAGCTGGCCGAGGAGACATCGCTGATCGTGCCGGTCGGCGAATACGTGCTCGACCGCGTGATCAAGGTGCTGACCGAACTGCGCGATGCCGGCATCGATCCGCTGCCGAGCATCGCCGTCAACCTGTCGGCCAAGCAGCTGGTCGAACCGGACATGGCGCGGCAGATCGTGGCGCGGGTGCAGCGCGCGCAGTTGCCCGCCGGTGCGCTCAAGCTCGAGGTCACCGAAAGTCGCATGCTCGACTACGCGCCCGTGGCGGCCGTGATGCAGCATTGCCGAGAACACGGCATTCCGTTCGCGCTTGACGACTTCGGCACCGGTTATTCCAACCTGACGCACCTGTACAAGCTTGACTTCGAGTTCGTCAAGATCGACCAGGCGTTCGCGCGGCACATGTTCGACAGCCCGCGCGCAATGGCGATCGTGGAAGCGATCGTGGCGATGGCGCACGGTATCGGCGCGCAAGTCGTGACCGAGGGCGTGGAGACGCACGCGCAGCTGCAGCGCCTGCGCGAGCTCGGCGTGCGTTATGCGCAGGGCTACCTGATCGGGCAGGCGCAACCGGCGTCTGCGGTGCTGTCCGGGGAAGCCGCGCGGGCCGGCGAGTCAAGCGCAGGCGGTCGCTGATCACGGTGACCAGCGAGTCCTGCGCGTTCGCTGGCAGCGCGGCCCTGAACTGGGCGCCGGCGCTGGCCGTGTGCATCGGCCTGTCATGGTCGTTCGAGCTGTTGCGTCGGCGGAATTCACCGGCCGCGATGTAACACCCGAAAAAAAGGGACGGCCGAAGCCGTCCCGGTGATGCCTTGGCGAGGACGAGGACGCTTACGGCATCAGCACCTTGTCGACGACATGGATCACGCCGTTGCTTTGCATGACGTCGGCGGTGGCCACCATCGCGGTGTTGCCCTCGACGTCGGTCAGCATGATGCTGCCGTCGTAGCTGCGGTGAGCAGGCTGATGGCAAGCGGGTGGTTCGAAAGCATTCGATCCGAAGGCTGGCGCTGCAGCATCGGTCGCGGGCCGGTTCGCGAACACTTACGGCCCTTGCACGCGGCCGGATACATCACGCGACTTTAACAAAAACACGTTTGCATCACCATCCCTTTACGAGCTGCCTGAAACCCTCGCACCAGAGGATTTATTCGCGGCCCGTCGCCCGACGGGCCGCGACCCTCTCACGCGGGTATTCCGCCCGCCGCGAACCGGAGAATCCTGATGAACACCAAAGCCACCGCGCTGTTGGCCCTGCTGATACCGGGCTTGGCCATGCTCGCCGCGTGCAATCGCGCCCCCGATGCGGACGACGCTGCGACCCCACCCGCTGCCGCTGCCGACACCATGCCGGCAGACAGCATGCCCGCGGACACCATGCCCGCGGACACCATGCCGGCCGACAACATGGCGTCGATGCCTGCCATGGCGGGGGACGAGATGTCGTTCGCGGACATGGACAAGAACAAGGATGGCAACCTCACCCACGACGAGATGGCCGATACGGACATGCTGCATCAGCACTTCTCCGTCGCGGATGCCGATGGCGACGGCAAGTTGTCTGAAACCGAAGTCATGAAGCATCGCGCCGACATGGCGGCCGCACCCGCCAAGTGAGGGCGCAGTGGCGCGAGCCAGTGCGACGGCTCGCGCCTCCATTCCTGGAAGCAGGCAGGCCCGCGTGGGAGCATGGCCGTGATCATTCGCAAAGTGCTCTCGGGCACAGCACTCCTGGCTGGCCTCTCGTTGTGTGCCAACGGTTGCGGTGAGAGGGCGAAACTGCTGGTGAAGCAGGGCATGGGCCCGCAACCGACCCTGCCGGCGCCGCACAAGACGCTCATCCCGACCATCGACATCGCACCGGCGATCGGCTGGACCAAGGGTGCGATGCCGACGCCCGCCATGGGGTTGGCGGTCAACGCCTTCGCCAGCGGCCTGGAGCATCCGCGCTGGTTGTACGTGTTGCCCAACGGCGACGTGCTGGTGGCGGAAACCAACGCGCCGCCCAAGCCGGAGGATGGCAAGGGCATCAAGGGTGCGGTAATGAAGGCGGTAATGAAGAAAGCCGGTGCCGGCGTGCCCAGCGCCGATCGCATCAGCCTGTTGCGCGATGCCGATGGTGATGGCGTGGCGGAGACGCGGACGGTGTTCCTGCAGGAATTGCATTCGCCTTTCGGCATGTCGCTGGTCGACGGTACGTTCTACGTGGCCGACAGCGATGCGTTGCTGCGCTTCCCGTACCGGTCAGGGGAAACGTCCATCTCCGTGGCACCCATCGAGGTGGCTGCGTTGCCCGCGGGCCCCATCAACCACCACTGGACCAAGAACGTCATCGCCAGTCGCGACGGCAGCAGGTTGTACGTCACCGTCGGATCGAACAGCAATGTCGGCGAGAACGGCATGGACAAGGAGGTCGACCGCGCGGCCATCCTGGAGATCGATCCCGCGACGGGTGCGAAGCGCGTATTCGCCTCGGGCCTGCGCAATCCCAACGGCCTGGCCTGGAACCCGCAGAGCGGCGCATTGTGGACCGCGGTCAACGAGCGCGACGAACTCGGCAGCGACCTGGTTCCCGACTACATGACCGCGGTTCGCGATGGCGGCTTCTACGGCTGGCCCTACAGCTACTACGGCCAGCACGTCGATACACGACCGCAACCGCCACGCCCGGCCCTGGTGGCGAAAGCACTCGTGCCCGACTACGCGCTTGGCCCGCACACGGCGTCGCTGGGGCTGACGTTCTACGACGGCACGTTGTTCCCCGTGCGTTACCGCAACGGCGCCTTCGTCGGCCAGCACGGGTCCTGGAATCGCAGGCCGCAGAGTGGCTACAAGGTGATCTTCGTGCCGTTCGCCAGTGGCATGCCGAGCGGCGAAGCCGAGGACGTGCTGACCGGATTCCTCGATGCGCAGGGCAATGCGCAGGGACGGCCGGTCGGGGTCGCGGTCGACGCTCGTGGTGCGTTGCTGGTGGCCGACGATGTCGGCAACACGATCTGGCGGGTGGTGCCGACGCGATGACGCAACACGCAGGCTTGCCATGAGCCGGATCGCGCCACGGGTACACACCGATGCCACGGTGATTGCCGCGCTGGAAGCGCTCGCAGCGCGCCTGCCGGACGGCGAATGCGTGGCGCTGACGCTCGACGACGGCAACGTGGTGCGCGGCGTGGTGAGCGCGGTGCCGACCATGCAGGTGTTCTTCGACCCCGCCGGCACCGAGGGCAGCAATGCCGTGGTGCGGATCGAGGATCCGCAGGACGACAGCCGCGACCATTACGTCTGGCTGGACCGGATCAGCCAGATCACGCGGCAGGACCTGCCGTCCACGCGCTAGGGCATGTACGGATCAGCCAGGGGTCGCGTCGAATCGGCGCGCATAGTCGCGTTCGTCGGCAACACGTTCCACTTCGTGGTCGGCCAGATCGGGCGCGGCGTAGACCGCATAGGCAATGCCGCCGTCGTGCCGACCGACATGGTGCAGGCGGTAGCGCGGGCGTCCGGCGCCGGTGTTCTCGGGATAATGTGCGGGCGGTTCGTGCCCGTCGAGGTCCAATTCACTGTTGTCCACGGTGCCGCCCACGAACAATGCCCGCATCGGAATACCCCTTCGTCTGATTGGTGGCCATGGTGGCCGGATCGATGTTCCGATTCCATCAAGCCGGTGTTAGTAATCAGGAAAGCGGTCGCTGCGGGGCAACAGTAGAATTCGTGCGATGAATGCCCGCATGCACTACTGCCATGTCCGCTGACGGCGATCCCGCGCTCGAAACCTTGCTGCTGCCGTTCGTGAACGGCGAGCTGACCTGGCCCTCGGGCGGCGCACTGTTCCTGCGCGCGCGCGACGGCTGGCCGCTGCACCGGCAGCCGTTGCCGGGGCTGGTGTGCGAGCAGAGCTTCAAGCCCGACGCCGATGCCCTGCAGCGTTCGGGATACGAGGTGCGCACAGGCAGTGACAGCGATCCTGCCGAAACATTTCCGCTGGTGCTGGTGTTGCCGCCACGACAGCGCGACGAGGCGCGCGCGCTGTTTGCACAGGCGATCGCTTGCCTGCGACCGGGCGGCATCGTGCTGGCGTGCAGCGCCAACGACGAAGGCGCGAGATCTGCCGCGGCCGACCTTGCCCGCATTGCCGGTCCGGTGACCGCGCTGTCCAAGAACAAATGCCGCGTATTCTGGAGCGCGCCCGACCATGAGGGCGGCGATGCCGAGTTGGCTGCGCGATGGTGCACGCTCGATGCGCCGCGTGCGATCGCCGATGGCAGCTTCCGCAGCCGCCCGGGCGTGTTCGCCTGGGATCGCGTTGATCGCGCCTCGTCGCTGCTGGCCGCGCAGCTGCCAGCCGACCTCACCGGCCGCGCCGCCGATCTCGGCGCGGGCTACGGTTATCTCTCCGCCGAGCTGCTGCGGCGCTGTCCCGGCATCCACGCGCTCGACGTCTACGAAGCCGAAGCGCGTGCGCTTGACCTGGCGCGCGACAACCTGGCCGGCTTTGCCGCGCACGTCGCCATTGATTACCACTGGCACGACGTCACCACCGGCCTGCCGCACGCGTACGACGTCATCGTCACCAATCCGCCGTTCCACGCCGGCAATCGCGCGGATCGTCCCGACATCGGCCGCCGCTTCATTGCCGTCGCCGCCGCCGCACTCAACCCCGGCGGTCGCCTGTGGCTGGTCGCCAACCGCCACCTGCCGTACGAAGCGGTGTTGAACGAGAGTTTCGGCAGCGTGCGCACGGTCGCGCAGCAGCACGGCTTCAAGATCGTCGAGGCGGTCAAGGCCCAACCCACCAGGCTGCGCGCCGCCAAGCCCTTCAACAAGGCCTCGCTGCGGAACCTCCAGTGAAACTGGTACGCCTGATCGGCAACCTCGGCTACGGTAGTCGCAAACAGGTCACGCAACTGTTCCGCGAGGGCCGCGTCACCGATCCTGCCGGCGACGTGCTGTACGCGGACGACCGGGTCGCGCACGCCGGCATCCGCATCGATGGCGAGCCGCTGGACCCGCCGCAGGGATTGACGCTGATGCTGCACAAGCCGGTCGGCGTCACCTGCTCGACCAAGGATTCCAGCCGCATCGTCTATGACCTGCTGCCGCCGCGCTTCCGGCTGCGTTCGCCGTTGCTGTCGACCGTCGGCCGGCTCGACCGCGACAGCAGCGGCCTGCTGCTGCTGACCGACGACGGCGCGCTGCTGCACCGGATCGTGTCGCCGAAGTCGAAACTGGCGAAGGTGTACGGGGCGACACTGGCGCACGACCTGCGCGGCGACGAAGGCGAGCTGTTCGCGAGTGGCACGCTGCTGCTGGAATCGGAACAGACGCCGCTGGCGCCCGCGCAGCTCGACGTCATCGACCCGCGCCATGCGCGCGTGGCCCTGACCGAGGGCCGCTACCACCAGGTGCGGCGCATGTTCGCCGCGGTTGGAAACCACGTCGAGGCGCTGCATCGCAGCCGCATCGGCGGGCTCGATCTCGGCGATCTTGCACCCGGCGAGTGGCGTGCGCTGGAAGCATCCGACCTCGAGCGGCTGTTCGCCAACAGCTGAAGCCGCTCCTACAGGGGCAGCCTGCGCCAGCCGTCGCGGCCGAGCGTGCGCAACGTCTCGACATTGCGCTCGACGATCGCATCGGGATCGGGAAACGCCTCGACCGCGCGTGCGACGCTGTCCTCGCGCAGCAGATGCAGGGTTGGAAACGGCGAGCGGTTGGTGAAGTTCCCGATATCGTCCGGCGCGCTGCCGGCGAACTGGTAGTCTGGATGGAAGCTCGCCACCTGCAGCACACCATCGAGGTCGAGCGTCTCGACCAGCGCGTCGGCATCGTCGAGGAAGTCGTTGTAGTCGAGGAAATCGGTGAGCACCCGCGGATGTACCAGCAGCGTGGTGTAGATCTGTTCCGCCGGTGTGTCGCGCAGCCACAGCAGTTCCGCGCCGAGGTCCTCCAGCAACGCTTCCGGCGTGGTGGCGCCGCTGAGTACGAATCGCACCTGTTGCCTCGCGTGCACCGCCTTGGCGAACGGGCACAGGTTGAGCCCGATCACCGCCAGTTCGAGCCAGCGTCGGGTCGCTTCGATGGGACCTTCATGGGCCCTGATCATGTCATTCAGGATGGAAACGCATCAATCACGGAAATTGTCGAACTGCAGCGGCCGCTCGAACTCGCCCGCGCGCAGCAACACCATCGCCGCCTGTAGGTCGTCGCGTTTCTTGCCGGTCACGCGCAGCTTGTCTCCGTTGATCTGGCTGTCGACCTTGAGCCTGGCATCCTTGAGCATCGATTGGATCTTCTTCGCCAGCTCGCGCTCGATGCCTTGCTTGACGGTGACTTTCTGGCGCGCGCCGGCAAGGTTGGTGTCGACATCGCCAAAGTCGAGGCAGCGCGCATCGATCTTCCGCGCCACCAGCCGCGCGCGCAGGATGTCGGTCATCTGCTGCAGCTGGAATTCGCTCGGCGCGGACTGGGTGATGGTGCCCTCGTCGCGCTCGAACCGCGCGTCCACGCCCTTGAAATCGAAACGGGTCGTCAACTCGCGGTTGGCCTGGTCGACCGCGTTGGTGAGCTCGTGGGTGTCGACTTCGGAAACGACATCGAAGGAAGGCATGGGATTTCGGACTGCGGGGGGAGATTGGCAGGGTAGCGCAAGCGCTGGCGGATCCGCGATCAGGATGGCTTGGCTGGGGCAGGGGACATTGGAGCGACGATTGCCGCATCCTAGGCTCGATGGAGATCACCGACGCCGCCATGCATCCGGCTTCCCGCCGCTGGCGGGCGATCGCGCTGATGCTGGTCGCGGTCGCCACGTTCTCGCTGATGGACGCCGGCCTGAAGCTGCTGTCGGCGCATTACCCGCCATTCCAGGTCGCGGCGTTGCGCGGCGCGTCCTCGCTGCCGCTGGTGCTGGCGTGGGCGCTGGCGACGGTCGGCGTGGCGCCGCTGCTGCGCGTGCGCTGGCCGCTGCACCTGCTGCGCGGTGCACTCGGGATCGCGATGATGGCCGGATTCGTCTACGCGCTGCGCACGTTGCCGTTGTCGACCGCGTATTCGATCTTCTTCATCGCGCCGCTGCTGATCACCGCGTTGTCGGTGCCGTTCCTCGGCGAGCGCGTCGGCCCGAGGCGCTGGAGCGCAATCGCGGTCGGCCTGCTCGGGGTGCTGGTGCTGTTGCGGCCGACCGGCGAAGGCATGCTCAGCCTGGCTGCACTCGCG
The DNA here is from genome assembly GCA_039919355.1 of Luteimonas sp. Taxonomy (GTDB): domain Bacteria; phylum Pseudomonadota; class Gammaproteobacteria; order Xanthomonadales; family Xanthomonadaceae; genus Cognatiluteimonas. The sequence continues at coordinate 10,101 of JBDSFV010000163.1, forward strand.
GTGCTGATGGCGGCGCTCATGTATGCGGTCAGCGCGATCACCGTGCGCCTGCTCGCGCGCAGCGACAGCACCCAGGCGATGATGGTGTGGCTGCTGGCGATGATGGCGCTCGGCGCGGGCCTGCTGGCATGGCCGCACTGGGTGCCGATCCGCGGCGGGGACGCCTGGCTGATCGGCGGCATCGGCATTGCCGGTGCGTTCGGCCAGTACGCGATCACCGAGGCGTTCCGGCTCGGCGAGGCTTCGCTGATTGCGCCGCTGGAATACACCGCATTGGTCTGGGGCGTACTGCTGGACGCGACGCTGTGGGGTGTGCTGCCGGACTCGGTGACCTGGATCGGAGCCGCGATCATCGTTACCAGCGGGCTGTACCTGCTGCGGCGCGAGCGCGTGCACACAGAGGCCGGACATCCGTAGTCAATGACGATCGACGGGCGTTCGGGCGCCGTTGCGGCAACGGGTTGCAGTGCCCGAAGTGCTTGTGACGAAGGTCATGGCACCGATCGGCACGGGACACGCTTGCAGACCGTCCATACCATGCAACGATAGCGACGTCATTGCGGAGATACGACATTGCGCACCCCTTTGTGGACCTTGGCCCTGATCGCCGTTGCCGGTGCTGCCGGTGCCAAGGACATCAGCTGCAACGTCGATAGCGACTACGACCTCGGCATCACCCCCAGATCGGTGATCCTGACCCGTGACCGCGGCACGCCGAAGGCGCTGGTGATGCGCCAGGGGCGGTTGTTCGTCGATGACAGGTGGGTGTCCCTGGGCGCCGCCGACAGCGCCCGCATCGGCGACTACGAACGCGAGGCGCGCGCGACAATGCCGTTGGCGCAGCAGATCGGCCGCGAGGCCGCCGACATCGCGTTCACCACGCTGGGCGAAGTCGCCGCCGGTTTCAGCAGCGATCCCGTCGCCACTCGCGCCAAGCTGGACAAGGCGCGTGCGCAACTTGATACGCGGCTGGCGCATTCGGTCAGCGCGACCCACTTCGATGGCGACGAGCTCGGCGCTGGCATCGGCGCGGCGGTACGCGATGTCGTGCCGACGCTGATCGGTGACATCGTCGGTGGCGCGATGCGCGCGGCGTTCAGCGGTGACACCACGCGGCTGCGGCGCATGGACAACCTCGACAAGCAGATCCAGGCGCGGGTCGAACCGCGCGCCAGGGCGCTGGAGCGCAATGCGCAGGGGCTGTGCCAGCGGATGGAAGCGCTTGACCGCATCGACGATGCGCTCGACTACCGCCTGCCAGACGGCCACCGCCTGGACCTGCTCAACGTCAAACCCGAACACCACTGATCTCCCCCATGGGTGTGGTGTGCGCCTTCCACGCGAGTGGGAGGCGCGCTTTTATGGGCGACTGGTTGCGCGAGGTTGGCGCTTGGCGCCGGCGCGGCCACAATAGCGATCCCCCGCACGGCGGAGAGCCGCATGGCCGAACTCAAGGAAGCGCGCGTCCCGGACATCGGCGGATACGACGACGTGCCGGTGATCGAAGTGCTGGTTGCGGTCGGCGACACGGTCAAGGCCGACCAGGGCCTGGTGACGCTGGAATCGGACAAGGCGACGATGGAAGTGCCGGCGCCGTTCGCCGGCGTGATCCGCGAACTCAAGGTCAAGGTCGGCGATGCGCTGTCGGAGGGCGGCGTGGTGGCGCTGATCGAAGTTGCGGATGCCGCCGCGGACAAGCCCGGCGACGACAAGCCCGCAGCCGGGAAGTCCGCTGCCGAAGCACCGCGTGCGGAACCTGCTCCCCCGAAAGCGCAGGTGCCGGCTGCGGAAACCGGCACCCGGGTTGAGCCGGCGGTCGTTGCCGCGCAGCCTGACAAGATCGCGCCACTCGCGGACGTTGCCGGAGCCGGCCAGCCGGCGGTGCGCTTCGAGGCGGATGCGGTGCTGCCGGACAAGGTTCCTTATGCGAGTCCGGCGATACGGCTGTTCGCGCGCGAACTCGGCGTCGACCTGGCGGGCGTGACCGGCTCCGAGCGCGGTGGTCGCATCGGCAGGGAAGACGTGCAGAAGTTCGTCAAGGCTGCGCTGGCCGGCGGTCTTGTCGCGGGCGGTGCGCAGGCCGGTGACAGCCTGAACCTGTTGCCCTGGCCCAAAGTCGACTTCGGCAAGTTCGGCGAAACCCAGACGCGCGAACTCACCCGCATCCAGAAGCTGTCCGGCGCCAACCTCGCGCGCAACTGGGCGATGATCCCGCACGTCACCCAGCACGACGACGCCGACATCACCGACCTCGAGGCGCTGCGCGTCGCGCTCAACAAGGAAAGCGAGAAATCGGGACATGCTGATAAGGGCGGCGTCGTCAAGCTGACCATGCTCGCGTTCCTGATGAAGGCCAGCGTCGCTGCGCTGCAGAAGTACCCGACCTTCAATTCGTCGCTCGATGCCGGCGGCGAAATCCTCACGCTGAAGAAGTATTTCCACATCGGCTTCGCCGCCGACACGCCGAACGGCCTGGTCGTGCCGGTGGTGCGCGATTGCGACCGGAAGGGCGTACTGCAGATCGCGAAGGAGTCGGGCGAACTCGCGGCGAAGGCGCGCGAAGGCAAGCTCGGACCGGCGGAGATGAGCGGCGGCTGCTTCTCGATCAGTTCGCTGGGCGGCATCGGTGGCACGTCGTTCACGCCGATCGTCAACGCACCGGAAGTCGCGATCCTCGGCGTGTCGAAGTCGGCGATCAAGCCGGTCTGGGACGGCAAGCAGTTCGCGCCGCGGCTGCTGCTGCCGCTGTCGCTGAGCTACGACCATCGCGTGGTCGACGGCGCCGCCGCGGCGCGCTTCACCGCATATCTCGCGCAACTGCTCGGCGACATGCGCCGCGTGCTGTTGTGAGGGCGCAGGCATGACGAACACTATTGAAGTGAAGGTGCCCGATATCGGCGGTTACGACGACGTGCCAGTGATCGAGGTGCTGGTCGCAGTCGGCGACACCGTGAAGCAGGACCAGGGACTGGTCACGCTGGAATCGGACAAGGCGACGATGGAAGTGCCGTCGAGTGCCGCCGGCGTGGTCAGGGAATTGAAGGTCAAGGTTGGCGACCGGCTGTCGGAAGGCAGTGTGGTGGCGGTGCTGGAGGTCGCGGATGCGGGCTCTGCTCCTTCCCCCGCCATGGCGGGGGAAGGCCGGGATGGGGGCAAGCCTGACGCAACGCCAGCTCAATCGCGCGAGACAAAAGCGCCCCCCTCCCAACCTCCCCCCGCTTCGCAGGGGAAGGAGCTGCAGGCAAAAGCGCCCCCCTCCCAACCTTTCCCCGCTTCGCAGGGGAAGGGGCCACAAGCAGCAGCACCGCAAGCTGCGGCAGCCAGCGGCCGCAAACCCGACATCGAATGCCGCCTGGTCGTGCTCGGCGCCGGTCCCGGCGGCTACAGCGCCGCGTTCCGCGCTGCCGACCTCGGCCTGGACACGGTGCTGGTCGAGCGTTTTCCGCAGCTGGGCGGGGTCTGCCTCAATGTCGGCTGCATTCCGTCGAAGGCGCTGCTGCATGCGGCCGCGGTCATCGATGAGGCCGCGCATGCTACCGATTACGGTGTCGACTTCGGCAAGCCGAAGATCGCGCTCGACAAGCTGCGCGACTACAAGGACAAGGTCGTCGGCCAGCTGACCAAGGGCCTGGCCGGCATGAGCAAGCAGCGCAAGGTGCGCGTGGTTACCGGCAGCGGCCGGTTCGTGTCGGCGAACGAACTCGAAATCGATGGCGCGGACGGCACGCAGCTGCTGCGCTTCGAGCAATGCATCATCGCCGCCGGTTCGCAGGCCATGAAATTGCCGGGCTTCCCGTGGGACGACCCGCGGGTGATGGACTCCACCGACGCGCTCGAACTGGCCGAAATCCCGCAGCGATTGCTGGTCGTCGGCTGCGGCATCATCGGCCTGGAGATTGCGACGGTGTTCCATGCGCTCGGTTCCGAAGTCACCGTGGCCGAACTCGCCGAGCAGTTGATGCCCGGCACCGACCTCGACCTCGTCAAGCCGCTCGCCGACCGCCTGAAGAAGCAGGGCGTTGCCGCGCATCTGAAAACCAGGGTCGTCGACGCCAAGGCGCAAGAGAACGGGATCAGTTGCAGCTTCGATGGCGCCAGCATTCCCGAGTCGAACGTGTTCGATCGCGTGCTGGTCGCGGTCGGACGCACGCCGAACGGCGGCAAGCTCGATGCCGACAAGGCAGGCGTGCAGGTCGGCGAGCGCGGCTTCATCGACGTCGACCGGCAGATGCGCAGCAACGTGCCGCACATCTTCGCGATCGGCGACCTGGTCGGGCAGCCGATGCTGGCGCACAAGGCGACGCACGAAGGGCGCCTTGCGGCTGAGGTCGCCGCCGGCGAAAAGCGTGAGTGGGTCGCGCGGGTGATCCCGTCGGTGGCCTACACAGATCCGGAGATCGCCTGGGTCGGCGTCACCGAGAACGAAGCGAAAGCCAGGGGCCTGAAGATCGGGGTCGGCAAGTTCCCGTGGGCGGCGTCCGGACGCGCGATCGGCATCGGCCGCACCGAAGGCTTCACCAAGCTGCTGTTCGACGAGGCCACGCATCGCATCATCGGCGGCGGCATCGTCGGCGTGCATGCCGGCGACCTGATCGCCGAGATCGCGCTCGCCATCGAAATGGGCTGCGAGGCCGCCGATATCGGCCATACCATCCATCCGCATCCGACGTTGAGCGAATCGGTCGGCATGGCCGCCGAGGTGTTCGAAGGCACGATCACCGATCTCTACATCCCGAAGCGGAAGTAGAAGCCGGAAGGTGGCGGAAAGGCGAAGCCCCGGCCTTTCGGTCGGGGCTCCTGGGGACCTGCCGCGAGTCCGACGAGGAAGTGAAAGCAGGCCGCACCAAGACTGACCGGTCCGGTGGTGAAAGGTTCCTTGACCGACCCGATCCGCGGCATCGCCGGATGTCGGCCGGGAGCCGCGGCGGATTTCACGGTTGGCTGCGATTTCGGGCTGCCGACGGTTGCCGCTGAAATTTCGCCCCTGCTATACTTTTGCGGCTTCGCAGGGCCGATTTGGGCCCGACCCCGCAGCTGAACGAGTTCCGCGCGTGCACGATCCCATCGCCGCGGGCCGCCGCTCCGCGCTGCGCGCGGTGGCCATGCAGGCCATCGTGGCAGCGCTGGTCGCTGCGGCCTTCCTTGTGCAGGGTCCGCGGCCAGCGCTGGCGGCGGCGGGCGGCGGCGCGGCGCTGGTGGCAGGCAATGCGCTGGCGGCGCTCCTGGCGCTCGGCGGCGGCATCCAGCCGGCCGGTGCAGCGCTTGCCCGGTTGCTCCTCGGAGCGATGGGGAAATGGTTGGTGGTGGTGGCGATGTTGACGATCGTGCTGGGGGTCTGGCGTTTGCCGCCATTCCCGGCGCTGGCGGGACTGGTCGTGGGCCTGCTGGCCCATTCCCTGGCTTTGAATTTCCTTGCTTCGAACCGGAAACGTCGAGGGACAAGCGTTGAGCGCTGAAAGCACGACTCCAACGGCATCGGGCAGCGGTTTGTCCGACTACATCCAGCATCACCTGACCCACAACACGGGCACGGTGCTCGGGGGCAGCTTCCACTGGGATTCGTGGCTGGTTTCGCTGGGCCTGGGTGCATTGTTCTGCCTGTGGTTCGGCATCAAGGCGCGTCGCGCCACGGCGGGCGTGCCGGGCAAGGGCCAGGCGTTCGTCGAAATGGTGATCGTGTTCGTCGATGGCCAGGTCAAGGATGTCTTCCACGGCGATCGCCGCTTCATCGCCCCGCTGGCGCTGACGATCTTCATGTGGGTGTTGTTCATGAACACGATGGACCTGCTGCCGCTGGACGTCGGCAACGCGCTGGTCACGTTGTTCGGCGGACACGAGACCGCGCACCACACCTACTTCCGCGTGGTCCCGACCGCGGACCTGAACACCACGGCCGCGATGTCGTTGAGCGTGTTTTTGCTGGTGCTGTTCTATTCGATCAAGGCCAAGGGGTTCGGCGGTTTCGGCAAGGAATTGCTCACCGCGCCATTCCACGCCGAGGGCATGGCCGCGAAAGCGCTGCTGGTGATCCCCAACATCATCCTGAACCTGGTCGAGTACCTGTCCAAGCCGGTATCGCTGTCGATGCGGTTGTTCGGAAACATGTACGCCGGCGAGCTGGTGTTCATGCTCATCGCCGGCTTGCTGGCCTCATGGATCACCTTCGGGTTCGGCGTGCTCGCCGGCGCCGCCTGGGGGATTTTCCACATCCTGATCATCCTGCTGCAGGCCTTCATTTTCATGGTGCTGTCGGTCGTCTATATCTCGATGGCGCACGAACACCACTGACAGGCCTTTGCTCCGCAACTCACTTCGCGCCTTTTACCCCCAATCTCCAATCGTTCTGCTCGAGGAAAATCAAGATGGACCAGCTAATCGCTCTTATCCAGGCCAACACCGCCGTCGGCATCGGCCTCATGATCGGCCTCGGCGCGCTCGGCGCCTGCATCGGCATCGGCATCATGGGCTCGAAGTTCCTCGAGGCGGCCGCACGCCAGCCCGAGCTGGTGCCGATGCTGCAGGGCCGCATGTTCCTGCTGGTCGGCCTGATCGATGCGTCCTTCATCATCGGCCTGGCGATGGCGCTGTTCTTCGCGTTCGCCAACCCGCTGCTGTCGAGCCTCTCGGGCTGATCATCGGTATCCCGATGCCCGCCGGGCGGGCATCCCCTTGCGGACGCGCAATGCGCGCGTCGTTGCAGTACAAAGGAAGGACGTCATGGAAATCGGCATGACTTTGCTGGGTCAGGCGCTGTCGTTCGCGATCCTGATCTGGTTCACTGTCAAGTTCATCTGGCCGCCGCTGATGGCGGCCATCGAAGAGCGTCAGCAAAGGATCGCCGAAGGTCTCGCGGCAGCCGATCGCAGCCACAAGGACCTGGCGCAGGCGCAGGACAAGATCAACGAAGCGTTGAAGGACGCGCGGGTCAAGGCCAACGAGATCATCGACCAGGCCCACCAGCGTGCCGTGCAACTGGTCGATGCAGCCAAGCAGGATGCGATCGCCGAGGCCGACCGGCAGAAGGCGCTGGCCGAGGCCGATATCGGCGCTGCCGCGAACCGCGCCAGGGAACAGCTGCGCATGCAGGTCTCGGCGCTCGCGGTGAGCGGCGCCGAGAAGCTGCTGCGCCGCGAGATCGACGCCAGCGCCCACAAGGCGCTGCTCGACGAACTCGCCGCCCAGCTGTGAACAGGCCAGCTGTGAACAAGGATGATGTGATCCGATGAGCCATGCCCTGACCCTCGCCCGCCCCTATGCCCGCGCCGCGTTCGCGATCGCGCGCGACGGCGGCGCCTATGCGCCGTGGTCGGATGCGCTCGGCTTCGCCGCGCGCGTCGCCGCGGACCCGCAGGTGGCATCGCTGCTCGGCAATCCGAAGCTGACCGACGCCGACGCGGTGACGCTGCTGTCGCCCGACGGTGCCGACGAAAACTTCGGCCGCTTCCTTGCACTGCTGGCCGACAACCGTCGCCTGGCGTTGCTGCCTGAAATCGCCGGGCTGTACCAGGACCTGCGCGCGGAGGCCGAGCGCGTGGTCAAGGCGACGGTGACTTCCGCCGCGGCGCTGCCTGCGGCAGAGCTCGACACCCTCAAGGCCGCGTTGCGCAAGCGCTTCGGGCGCGAGGTCGAAGTCGAGACGGCGGTCGATGAAAGCCTGATCGGCGGCGCGGTGATCGTCGCCGGCGACGTGGTGATCGACGGCTCGCTCAAGGGCAAGCTCGATCGCCTGCAGTCGGCGCTCGCCAACTAAACGAACTCTGTTTGCAACGTCGGCGGCAATGCCGGCACAAGGGAAACATCGATGGCTACCACGCAGCTCAACCCATCCGAAATCAGCGAACTGATCAGGACCCGCATCGAGAAGGTGAAGCTCGCTGCCGAAGCGCGCAACGAAGGCACCGTCATTTCGGTTGCCGACGGCATCGTGCGCATCCACGGCCTGGCCGACGCGATGCAGGGCGAGATGATCGAACTGCCCAACGACACCTATGCGCTGGCGTTGAACCTGGAACGCGATTCGGTCGGCGCCGTGGTGTTGGGCGACTACAGGCACCTGCGCGAAGGCGCCGTGGCCAAGACCACCGGCCGCATCCTCGAAGTGCCGACCGGCCCGGAACTGTGCGGCCGCGTCGTCAACGCGCTGGGCGAGCCGATCGACGGCAAGGGCCCGATCGAGGCCAGGACCTCGGCGCCGGTGGAGACCATCGCCCCGGGTGTGATCTGGCGCAAGTCCGTGTCGCAGCCGGTGCAAACCGGCTACAAGTCGATCGACGCGATGATCCCGATCGGCCGCGGCCAGCGCGAACTGATCATCGGCGACCGCCAGACCGGCAAGAGCGCAGTCGCGATCGACGCGATCATCAACCAGAAGGACACCGGCGTTAAGTGCATCTACGTCGCGATCGGCCAGAAGGCCTCGTCGATCGCGAACGTCGTGCGCAAGCTGGAAGAGTTCGGCGCGATGGCGCACACCATCGTCGTCGCCGCCTCGGCCGCCGAATCCGCTGCGATGCAGTACATCGCGCCTTATTCCGGCTGCACCATGGGCGAGTATTTCCGCGACCGCGGCGAAGACGCGCTGATCATCTACGACGACCTGTCCAAGCAGGCGGTGTCCTACCGCCAGATCTCGCTGCTGCTGCGCCGCCCGCCGGGCCGCGAAGCCTATCCGGGCGACGTGTTCTACCTGCACTCGCGCCTGCTCGAGCGCGCCGCACGCGTGTCCGAGGCCTATGTCGAGAAGTTCACCAACGGCGCGGTCAAGGGCAGGACCGGTTCGCTGACCGCGCTGCCGATCATCGAGACCCAGGCCGGCGACGTCTCCGCGTTCGTGCCGACCAACGTGATCTCGATCACCGACGGCCAGATCTTCCTCGAGACCGACCTGTTCAATGCCGGCATCCGCCCGGCCGTGAATGCTGGCATCTCGGTGTCGCGCGTCGGTGGCGCGGCCCAGACCAGGATCATGAAGAAGCTGTCGGGCGGCATCCGCATCGCGCTCGCGCAGTACCGCGAACTCGCCGCGTTCGCGCAGTTCGCCTCCGACCTCGACGACGCCACCCGCAAGCAGCTCGAGCGCGGCCAGCGCGTCACCGAGCTGATGAAGCAGAAGCAGTACGCGCCGATGTCGGTCGCCGAGCAGTCGCTGTCGATCTACGCTGTCGACAAGGGCTACATGGACGAGGTACCGGTTGCCAAGATCGGCGACTTCGAGGAAGGCCTGCATGCGCACTTCGCCAATACGGCTGGCGAGTTGATCAACACGATCAACGCGAGCGGCAACTGGAACGACGACATCGAGGCGGCGTTCAAGAACGGCATCGCCGAGT
>JBDSFV010000164.1:0-19594 GCA_039919355.1 Luteimonas sp.
GGCGTGCCGAGCACGCGCAGCTTGCCCAGGCCGAGGTCGGCGAGGATCTGTGCGCCGGCGCCGTTGCGTCGCCACTCCGCCAATGCACCGCCACGCGAGCGGGGTTCCGGGTGTTCGCGGATGCGGGCGAGGAGCATGTCGGCATCCTGCGCTTCGCCCAGCAGCACCAGCGCACCATGGCCCTCGCGTGCGATCGCAGCCAGCACATCGCCGACCGCGGGACCGAAGTCAGGGCGCCGCCAGTGCAGTGCATCGGCCAGCGGATTGAGCATGTGCACGCGCACCAGCGTCGGCGTCGCGGCATCGGCTTCGCCGCGCAGCAGCGCGAAATGCAGCGCGCGGCTGAGGCGGTCGCGATAGGTGAACAACTGGAAGGGACCGTTCTCGGTATCGATATCACGCTCATCGACACGCTCGATGGTGTGTTCGGTGGCGAGGCGATGGCGGATCAGGTCCTCGATCGAGCCCATCTTCAGCCCGTGCTCGCGCGCGAACCGTTCCAGCTGCGGCCGCCGAGCCATCGAGCCGTCGGGATTGAGGATCTCGACCAGCACGCCGGCCGGCTCGAAACCGGCCAGCAGCGCGAGGTCGCTCGCCGCTTCGGTATGTCCGGCGCGATTGAGCACGCCGCCAGGTTGCGCCATCAGCGGGAAGATATGGCCGGGCTGCGACAGGTCGTTCGCACTCGCATCAGGTCGTACCGCGGTGCGGATCGTATGCGCACGGTCGTAGGCGGAGATGCCGGTGGTGACGCCTTCCGCGGCTTCGATCGAGACCGTGAAGTTCGTCCCGTGCGACGATGTGTTGTCGCGCACCATCGGCGGCAGGCCGAGTTGCCTGCAACGCTCACGCGTCAGCGACAGGCACACAAGCCCGCGCGCGTGGGTAACCATGAAGTTGATGTCGGCGGGCCGCACCATTTCGGCGGCCATGATCAGATCGCCTTCGTTCTCGCGATCCTCGTCGTCGACGATCACGACCATGCGCCCGGCGCGCAACTCGTCCAGCAGTTCGGGGATGGTTGCAAAGCTCATGCGTCGTCTCGTGCCGTCAACAGCCGCTCGACGTAGCGCGCGACCAGGTCCACTTCCAGGTTCACCGCGTCGCCGACCACGGTGTGTGCAAACACAGTGTGCGCGATGGTGTGCGGCACCAGCGTGACTTCGAACACGGCGCCATCGACGGCGTTGACGGTGAGGCTGACGCCATCGATGCAGATCGAGCCCTTCTGCGCGATGTAACGCAGTAGCGGCTGCGGCGCGGCGAACATCCAGCGTTGCGCGCGCGCGTCGGGTTCGACCCGAAGCACGCGCCCGACGCCGTCGACATGGCCGCTGACCAGATGCCCGCCGAGGCGGTCACTTGGACGCATCGCACGTTCGAGGTTGAGCGCGGCACCAATCGGCAGCGAGCCGAGCGTGGTCAACGTCAGCGTTTCGTTCGAGGCATCGGCTTCGAAGCCTTCGCGATCAAACGCCACTACGGTCAGGCACACGCCATTGACCGCGATGCTTTCGCCCAATTGCGCGTCGTCGAACAGCAATGTGTCGACCGCAATACGCAGGCGCGCGTCGCCATCGCGCATGTCGCGCGTCGCCAGCGAACCGACACCTTCGATCAGCCCGGTGAACATGAGGCTGCCTTTCGTCGTGCGTGCACGGACAGCGGCCAGCGCATGGTTTGCGTCGCCACGGGATCGCCCCACGCTTCGATCAACGCCGGCGCGTGAAAAGGGATCAGAGCCATTTTGCGACCGCGTCCGTCCCGATATCGGGTGACGACATGAAAAATGACTCTGACCCCTTTGCGGACCCCTTTTCGGGCTGCAGGAGCACGCGCACGTCCTCGCCGATGCGGCGGGTCTCGACGATGCGCATCTGCAAACGTTCGGGCATGGCATCGATTTGCAGGCCTTCGAACATCGGCCGCGCACGCTCGCCGAGCAAAACCGGCGCGACATACAGCAACAGCTCATCGACCAGGCCCGCCGACACGAACGCGCCGGCCAGCGTAGCGCCGGCTTCGACCTGCACCTCGTTGATCGCCCGGCCTGCAAGCAACTTCAGTACCGCATCGAGGTCGAAGCGCCCCTCGCGCACCGCCACGTGTGCGTGCTGCGCGTCGATGCCGTGTGGCATGCGCGCGTCGGGCGCGTGCAGGTACAACGTCGGCGCGTCGCCCTCGCGGATGCGGCCGCGCGCGACCGTGGCCAGCCCGGGATCGAGCACCACGCGCAGCGGCGGCACGAAGTCGCGCTCGCCGGCGGGCGTGTCCTCGTCGAAACGCACGGTGAGTTGCGGATCATCGACCAGCACGGTGCCGGCGCCGGTGAGGATCGCGCCGGAACGCGCGCGCCAGCGATGCACGTCCCGGCGCGCGGGTTCGCCGCTGATCCATTTGGAGTCGCCGGAGGCCAGCGCGCTTCGGCCATCGAGGCTGATCGCCAGCTTGATCCGCAACCACGGCCGCCCGCGCTCGATCCGCGACAGGAAGCCGCGGTTGAGCTGGCGCGCCATTGTCTCCATCAGGCCAATCTCGACCGGGATGCCGGCGGCCTGCAGCCGCTCGAAGCCGGCGCCGTCCACCTGCGGATTCGGATCGCGCATGGCGCCGACCACGCGCACGACGCCGGCGGCGATCAGCGTGTCCGCGCACGGTCCGGTCCTGCCGACGTGGGAGCAGGGTTCGAGCGTGACGTAGGCGGTCGTCCCGCGCGCGTTTTCGCCGGCGCCCTGCAGCGCGAATACCTCGGCATGCAGCCCGCCGGCGCGCTGGTGCCAGCCTTCGCCGACGACCTCGCCGTCCTTTACCAGCACGCAGCCGACCATCGGGTTCGGCTTGGTGGTGAATGCACCGCGCTCGGCCAGCCGCAGCGCGCGCGCCATCATCGCGTGGTCGGTGGCGGTGAACGTCATCTCGACCCCCCTCAGCGTCTTTTCTTGTCGAGGGCGACCACTTCGCCACCGAGCAGTGGCAACTGGCCTTCGCCGGGGATGTCGCGCTCGAGCCGGTCGAGTTCCTCGCGGAAATCGGCGACATCCTCGAACGAGCGGTAGACCGAGGCGAAGCGCACATAGCCGACATGGTCGAGCTTGCGCAGTTCCGCCATCACGAACTCGCCGACCCGGCGCGAGGCGATCTCGCGCTCGGTGGTCATGCGCAGCTGGTGCACCACCGCGCGCACCGCGGATTCGATCTGCTCTTCCGCAACGGGGCGCTTCTGCAGCGCGCGGTCGAAGCCGACCCGCAGCTTGCGCGCGTCGAACTGCTCGCGGCGGCCGTCGCCCTTGATGATCACCTGCAGCTTGAGTTCGACCGTTTCCAGCGTGCTGAAGCGCTCGCCGCAGGCCTCGCACTCGCGGCGGCGGCGGATCGTCGCGCCGTCGTCGGACACGCGCGAGTCGATCACTCGGGTGTCTTCGTGCTGGCAGAAAGGACAATGCATGGTAGGGCGGGTTTTAACCCGCCGCCTTCTCCAGGAGTTGGACGAGGCGGGTTAAAACCCGCCCTACTTGATTTGAATTACCCATACACCGGGAACTGCTGGCACTGCTTCGTCACGTTCTCGCGCACGCCAGCGATGACCTTGTCGTCGTTCGGCGCGTCGAGCACGTCGCAGATCCAGTTCGCCAGCGCCACGCACTCCGCTTCCATGTAGCCGCGGGTGGTGACGGCCGGCGTGCCAAGGCGCAGACCGGAGGTGACGAACGGTTTCTGCGGATCGTTCGGCACCGCGTTCTTGTTGACGGTGATGTGGGCCTTGCCGAGCGCGGCTTCGGCGTCCTTGCCGGTGATGCCCTTGCCGATCATGTCGACCAGCATCAGGTGGTTCCGGGTGCCGCCGGATACGATCTTGTAGCCGCGCGCGATGATCGCGTTCGCCATCGCCTGTGCGTTCTTCACCGCCTGCTGCTGGTAGGCCTTGAACTCCGGCTCCAGTGCTTCCTTGAACGCCACCGCCTTGGCCGCGATCACGTGCATCAGCGGGCCGCCCTGGATGCCGGGGAAGACGATGCTCTGCAGCTTCTTGACCAGATCCTCGGATGGCGCCTGGGCAACGATGATGCCGCCGCGCGGGCCGCGCAGGGTCTTGTGCGTGGTCGAAGTGACGACGTGCGCGTGCGGCAGCGGGCTCGGGTACACGCCCGCGGCGATGAGGCCGGCGACGTGTGCCATGTCGACGAAGAAGATCGCGCCGACCGAATCGGCGATCTGGCGCATGCGCGCCCAGTCGACCACCTGCGAGTAGGCGCTGAACCCGCCGATCAGCATCTTCGGCTGGTGCTCGGTGGCAAGGCGCTGCATCTCGTCGTAATCGATCATGCCGTGCTCGTCGACGCCGTACTGCACGGCGTTGAAGAGCTTGCCGCTGATGTTGACCTTGGCGCCGTGGGTGAGGTGGCCGCCGTGCGCCAGCGACATGCCCAGAATGGTGTCGCCGGGCTGCAACAGCGCGAGATAGACGGCCTGGTTGGCCTGCGAACCGGAATGGGGCTGCACGTTGGCGTACATATTGTCGAAAGGCGGGGCGCCGAAGAGTTGCTTGAGGCGGTCGATTGCCAGCTGCTCGGCGATATCGACGTATTCGCAACCACCGTAATAACGCTTGCCCGGATAGCCTTCGGCGTACTTGTTGGTCAGCACGCTGCCTTGCGCTTCCAGCACCCGCGGGCTGGCGTAGTTCTCGCTGGCGATCAGCTCGACGTGGTCTTCCTGGCGCTGTCGCTCGTCGGCGATGGCCTGGGCGAGTTCGGGATCATAGCCTTCGATGCGGGCAGTACGGGGGAACATCGGGCACTCCGGCGGCGTTTCGGAAAGACGCAAAGTGTAGCCGCAGCGCGGGTTTACGGCCATTCAACTGGCATGGAGCGGCCTGTTCCGGGATAATCCCGGCCTATCCCGAACACCTTCCTCGGCCCTGCCCTGCAGGCTGCCGCCGCCCCTCTGCGGAGCTCCCATGCAGTACATCTACACCATGAACGGCGTCAGCAAGACCGTGCCGCCGAAGCGCCAGATCATCAAGGACATCTCGCTGTCGTTCTTCCCGGGCGCCAAGATCGGCCTGCTCGGCCTCAATGGCGCGGGCAAGTCGACGGTGCTCAAGATCATGGCCGGCGTGGATACCGACTTCAACGGCGAAGCGCGCGCGCAGCCTGGCACCAAGATCGGCTACCTGGCGCAGGAACCGCAGCTCAATCCCGAACACACCGTGCGCGAGGCGGTCGAGGTCGGCGTCGGCGACGTGCTCAGCGCGCAGGCCGCGCTGGATCGGGTCTACGAGGCCTACGCCGAGGAAGGCGCCGACTTTGACAAGCTTGCCGCCGAGCAGCAGCGGCTGGAGGCGATCCTCGCCAGCGGCGACGCGCATACGCTCGAACACCAGCTGGAAGTCGCCGCAGATGCGCTGCGCCTGCCGCCGTGGGAGGCCGTGATCGGCAAGCTGTCGGGCGGCGAGAAGCGTCGCGTGGCGCTGTGCCAGTTGCTGCTGCAAAAGCCCGACATGCTGCTGCTTGACGAGCCGACCAACCATCTGGACGCCGAGTCGGTCGAATGGCTGGAACAGTTCCTGGCGCGCTACGCCGGCACCGTGGTCGCGGTCACGCATGACCGCTACTTCCTCGACAACGCCGCCGAGTGGATCCTGGAACTCGATCGCGGTCGCGGCATCCCGTGGAAGGGCAACTACACCGACTGGCTGACGCAAAAGGATGCGCGGCTGAAGCAGGAAGAGTCGGGCGAGAAGGCGCGGCAGAAGGCGATCGCACGCGAGCTCGAATGGGCACGCAGCAACGCGAAAGGCGGCCGCAGCAAGGGCAAGGCGCGGCTGGCACGGATCGAGGAACTGCAGGCGGTCGATTACCAGAAGCGCAACGAGACCAACGAGATCTTCATCCCGCCAGGCGAGCGCCTCGGCAACTCGGTGGTCGAGCTCAAGGGTGTGTCGAAGAGTTTCGGCGACCGCCTGCTGATCGACGACCTCAGCCTGATCGTGCCGTCGGGCGCGATCGTCGGCATCATCGGCCCGAACGGTGCCGGCAAGTCGACGCTGTTCAGGATGATCACCGGGCAGGAGAAGCCGGATAAAGGCGAGATCGTGATGGGGCCGACGGTGAAGCTGGCCTATGTCGACCAGAGCCGCGATGCGCTGATCGGCAACCACAACGTGTTCCAGGAAGTCTCCGGCGGCGCCGACATCCTCAACATCAACGGCATCGAGATCCAGTCGCGCGCCTACATCGGCCGCTTCAACTTCAAGGGCCAGGACCAGCAGAAGCTGGTCGGCACGCTGTCCGGCGGCGAGCGCGGCCGCCTGCACCTGGCCAAGACGCTGCTGCAGGGCGGCAACGTGCTGCTGCTCGACGAGCCGTCCAACGACCTCGACATCGAGACCCTGCGCGCGCTGGAAGACGCGATCCTCGAGTTCCCCGGCAACGTCTTCGTGATCTCGCACGACCGCTGGTTCCTCGACCGCATCGCGACGCATATCCTCTCGTTCGAGGGCGATTCGCACGTGGAGTTCTTCCAGGGCAACTACCGCGAGTACGAGGAAGACAAGAGGCGCCGCCTCGGCGAGGAAGGCGCGCAGCCGCACCGGTTGCGGTTCAAGGCGTTGAAGTGACGCAATGGCCCGTGCACAACGTGCACGGCTTTGCCATTGCGTCATCCCCGCGAAGGCGGGGATCCAGCGACTTTGGTGTTGCTGTTCGGGTACGAAAGACGAAAGTCACTGGATTCCCGCCTTCGCGGGAATGACGAGCGAAGAGCGAGGCGAACTGCATGAGCTTCATGGCATCCCTGAGGAGCCGCTGGCGCGAAGCCAATTCGCTGGTCTGCGTCGGCCTCGACCCTGATCCCTCGAAATTCCCGGCGAGATTCGCGAACGATCCCGACGCGGTGTTCGCGTTCTGCCGCGACATCGCCGACGCCACCGCCCAATACGCCTGTGCGTTCAAACCGCAGATCGCGTACTTTTCCGTTCGCCGCGGCGAAGATGCACTGGAACGCCTGATCGCGCATATCCACGCCACCCATCCCGGCATCCCGGTGATCCTCGATGCCAAGCGCGCCGACATCGGCAGCACCGCGCGGCATTACGCCGCCGAAGCGTTCGATCGTTATGAGGCGGATGCGGTCACCGTCAATCCGTACCTCGGCCGCGATTCGCTGCAGCCCTTCCTCGACCGCGCCGACAAGGGCGTGGTGATCCTGTGCCGCACCTCGAACCCGGGCGCCGGCGACCTGCAGGACCTTCTAGTCGATGGCCGCCCGCTGTACCAGCATGTCGCCGAGAAGATCGCGCGCGAGTGGAACGGCAATGGCAACTGCGCGCTGGTGGTCGGCGCGACCTGGCCGGAACAGTTGCGCGAGGTGCGCACGATCGTCGGCGACATTCCGTTCCTGGTGCCGGGGGTCGGCGCGCAGGGCGGCGCTGTCGATGCGGTGGTGACGAACGCGAAGATCGCCAATGGCACCGGCCTGATCATCAGCTCCTCGCGCGCGATCCTGTACGCCTCGTCCGCCGATGATTTCGCCGAAGCCGCAGGCGATGCCGCGCAGGCGCTGCGCGACGAGATCAATCGTTACCGATAGCTGTTGCGCAGGCCAAGCGCGAAAAGCGGCGCCCCTCACCCTGCTTCGCTGCGCTCAGCTGTCCCTCTCCCCGCAAGGCGGGGAGAGGGTGCCGAAGGCGGGTGAGGGGTGCCGCTTTTGCTTAGCGTCGCACCAACGCCCGCAACGCAGCGAACGGAAATCGTCCCCAGATCATCACGAACACCGCGGCACGCATGAGCACGCCGCGGCGCTTCGACTCGAACTTGCGGAACCAGTGCCACAGGCCACGATGCTTGTGCCATTCCACGAACAGCGGCCGTGATCGCGACGACACGCCGCGCACGTGCAGCACGCGCACGTCGTTGGCGACCGCGACCACCGCGCCGGCATCACGCACGCGTCGGCACAGGTCGAGGTCTTCGGCATGCAGGCGATAGCCGGCGTCGAAGCCGCCGATGCGTGCGAACAGGATCCGTGGCAGCAGCATCAGTGCGCCGGACACGGCATCGACCTGCTGCAGCGAACGCGCCACGTCGACGGGCACGCCGAGCCGAGCCGCCGTGGGCGAACGCAGCATCGCCGCGAAATCGGGATCGCGACGGCGCGCCGCATCGTCACGGCTACCGTCCTCGCCGACCAGATCGGCGCCGATCAGCGCGTTGCCGTCCAGCTGGCGCGCGTGCATGCGCAAATGTGCCAGCGAATCCGCTTCGACCAGGCAGTCGGGATTGACGAAGGCCAGCCACGTCACGGCGTTCGCGGTTTCATCAAATGCGGCCGCGCCCTGGTTGCAGGCGACTGCGAAGCCGGGATTGTCGGGATTGGCGATGAAACGGACGCGGGAATCGGCCGCGGCGTGCCGTTGCACCACGGCCAGCGTGCCGTCGTCGGAGGCGTTGTCGACGACGCGGACCGCTGCGACGCCATCGGCGCTGCGCAGGCGCGCCAGGCAGTCGTCGATGGTCGCGGTGCTGCGGTGCGTGACCACGACCACCCCGATATCCGCTGCGCTCATGCGTCCACCCTAGTCCTCCGCCTGCGCGGACGGAACGGGCTGCGCAAACAGTTCGCGTTGCGGCGCTGCCGGTCCGGTTTCCGCGTACAGCTGCGCCAGGCGCGCGCGCGTCGCCTGCAGCGGATCGTCCATCAGGAACTCGGCCAGCCGCGCATGCCAGCCGGGCCAGCGCACCGCCAGCGCATCCATATCGCCGTCGGCGGGGGCGCCCTCGCCGCCGCGCGCTACGAACGCGGTTTCGCACAACGTGTTGCGCCAGCCGAGGCCGGACAGGCGCAGCGACAGGTCGACCAGCGCCGCGTACCACGAGCCATAGCTGGCGGTGTCGAGTCCACCGGCGCGTTTGCGCGCGCCACCGCGCAGGGCTACGGCATGCGCGACCGCTGCGGGCAATTCCGGATGCAGCGGCGGCAGTGCGGCGCAGGCGCGCGCGAGCCGTTCGGGATCCTCCGGCAATGGCGCGATACCGCCGCAGCGCGGCCATGCCGCGGCTTCACCAGCGTTGCACCATGGCGTCGCGGTGGCGATCGCGGCATCGCGCGCGAAGCAGGCGGCCAGTTGCGCCAGCCAGCCCGGTGTCGGGACCGCGTCGGGCGCGAGCACCGCCACGTCGGCGTCGCCGCAGGCCTTGAGCGCTTCGTCGAGATGGGCGACTTCGCCGATGCCGCGCCGGCGGCGGCTGTAGTCGGCGGCCAGCGGCGTGCGGTGGAGCCAGCGCTCGACGATCGCGAGGCCACGCGGCCCGGCCTGCGCATCGTCGGCGAGCCAGATGCGGGTGCCGGCGGGCGTGCCGGCATCGAGCGCGCCGAGGCAGGCGTCGAGCGCATCGTCGTCGACGCCGAGCGGCAACAGCACGATCGGCAATGCGTCGGACACGCCCTGCGTCGCGGTCACCGCTGCTTCGGTGTCCTGTTGAGCGGTTCCAGCGCGCGGAAACGACGGCCATATTCGTCGGTGAGGTCGCGCGCTTCCTGCGGGTTGCGGATGACGGTCGGCGTCAGCAACACGATCACCTCGCTGCGACTGGTGGCCGAGCCCTGCGTACCGAACAATGCACCGAGCACGGGAATGCGGCTCAAGCCGGGGACACCCGACGCGCCGCGGCTGACACCGTCCTGGATCAGGCCGGCGAGCATCACGGTTTCGCCGCTCTGGATCGCGGCTTCGGTCTTCAGGCGCCGCGTGTTGATGCGCACGTTGCCGTTGCGGTCAGGGACGCTGCCGGGCGTGCTGACCTCCTGCACGATGTCGAGGAACACCATGCCGTCCCTGGTCACGCGCGGACGTACCTTGAGGATGGTACCGGTATCGAGGTACTGCACCTGGCTGAAGGTACCGGTGCCAGTGCCGGTGCCGTTCGGATCGAAGGTGACCGAGGCGATCGGGATGCGGCTGCCGACGTTGAAGGTCGCCTCGGCGTTATTGCGCACCACCACCGACGGCGTCTGCAGCAACTGCACGTCGGTAACCTGGTCGAGCGCGGTGATCACGGCTGCGGCGTTGCGGCCGAGGAAGGTCCACGCGAGGCCGGGATTGATGACATCGGCTGGCCGGATGCTGCCCCGGATATCGCCCCAGATGCTGCGCCCGGCTGCGTTCGGCAGGCCGGCGCCACCGACGGTCAGCGGATCGCTGACCGCGTTCTCGAAATACCAGTTGACGCCGTATTTCAGGTCGCCGGTCAGGTTCACTTCGGCGACCTGTGCCTCGATCTGCACCTGCAGCGGCATCACGTCGAGGCGTTCGATCACGTCGCGGATCGACTTCCACGCCTGCGGGCTGGAACGCACCAGCAGGGTGTTGGTTTCGTCGACCGCGGACACGCCGACGCGATCGCCGTTGACCTCGAGCATCACCGACCCGTTACCGGCACTGCTCTGGTTCAACGACAATTGGCCGCCGCCCAGCCCCCCGCCACTACTGCCCTCACCGCCGCCGATCGAGGCGCTGCTGTTGCTGCCACCATCGACGCCGCTGTCCTTGATCTCGGTCGAATTCAGCCCTGGCATCAGGCTCGGCGCACCACCGCCCCGGGAGGAACCCCCGCCACCGCCAAACACCTCGGCGAGGCGATCGGCGAGGTCCTTGGCCTTGACGTACTTGAGCTCGTAGGAGAACAGCTGCGGGCCCTCGCCGGCACCATCGATCCGCTCCAGCCACTGCTGGATATCGTCGAGGTAGTCGGCCTGCGGGGTGATCACCATGACCGCATTGGAGCCTTCCAGCGGCAGGAAGCGGAACATGCCGGCAACCGGCGACTTGCTCTGCTCGCCGAACACCTTCTCCAGGTCGGCGACCACCTTGGTGGCCTTGCCTGACTGCAGCGGGAACACGCCGACCGACATGCTCGACATCCAGTCGACGTCGAAGATCTCGATCGTGCGAAGGTAGTTTTCGAGCTCGGCGCGGGTGCCGGCGATGGTGATCAGGTTGCGCCCGGAATCGACGTTGACGATCGCGTTCGGCCGCGCGTAGGGCTTGAGCACCTTCTCCATCTCGGTCGCCGAGATGTAGCGCAGCGGCACCACCCGCGACTCGAAGCCGCGTGCGAGCGCCGCCGAGCCGGTACGCGGCGCGACCGTCCCGGCCAGCGCCAGGTCGGACGGCACGATGTTGTAGCGGCCGTCGCTGTAGACCATGCGCGCGTTGTTCCAGCCCAGCACCATCTCCAGCAGGCTCAAGGCCTCGGCCGGGCTGACCGGCTTCGGCGTCGCCAGCGTCACCGTGCCCTGCACGCCGGGCGCGATCACGTAGTTCTGGCCGAGCATGTCGCCGAGGATCGCCTTGACCACGGCCTGCAGCGACTCGCCCTCGAAATTGAACGTGGCCGCGCCGCTGGTGCCGCCGAGGTTGGGGGGCGGCGCGCTCGCGGCACTGCGGTTGATCACCTGGCCGGTGCCGCGGCGGATCACCGGGCGCGGACCGGCGTCGTCTTCGGACAATGCCTGCTTCTGCACGCCGCCTATGACCGTCGTGCGCGTGTCGCCGGCGGCAGTGCCGGCCTGCGGCGCGCGCGCCAGCGCGCCTTCGCGTTTCACGATCGGGGCCGGCATGCTTTCGCAGGCGGCCAGGGCGACAGAAAGGAGTGCGGCGAGCAGAACAAGGAGGGGGTGACAGGATTTCATGCAGGGCACTCTACGGTTTCTTGGCCGGCGTTGTCGGTTGTTGGGCTTCCTGCCGCAATTGCGCGCGGCGCGCCTCGATGCGCTTGCGGATCGCTTCCATCTGCGACTCGGCCGTCGCCTGCGTGGCGGCATCCTGGGTGGGAGCCGGCGCGGCGGGCACCGCGGGTTGCGTCGCCGGTTTGGCTGGCGGCGGAACCGGCGTCGGCTGCGGCGGCTCGGATTGGGCGGCATTGGTGCCGGCGTCCGCCTCGCGCAGAGTCGTCGGGGTCTCGCCGCCACTGCCATCCCAGATGCGCAGATCGAGCGTCTTCTGCCCTTCCGGGCCTTCGAAGATCGCGCTGCGCGGGTTGAGCGTCACCAACCGCCATGCCGGGATCGCGTCGGCGGTCTCGCCAAGCTTGATCCGGATCGAATCGCCACCGGCGCTGGGCTGCACGATCGCCATGCGCAGCCCGGGTGTCAGCAGCACGCTGCTCAGCACGTAGTCGAAGGTGTTGGCCGGAGCTTCCTCGCCACCTTCGGGCTGCAGCGAGAACGATTGCGGACGACGATCCTCCGAGAACAGCGGGCGCGCCCCGATCTCGGCGTACTGCGCCAAGGGGCCGAGCCGCTCCGGCGGCGACGGTCGCGATTGCGGCAGCGGCTGCAGCAGCGAAGGATCGTCGGGCAGCGCTGCGACCCGGCCACCGAGCCCGGCCAGCGCCAGCAGCCAAGCCAGCAGGGCCCAGCCGGTCACCGTGGCCAGCAGCCAGGTGCGCGGGCCGGCGGCGTCAACGCGCACGTGTCACTCCGGCCGCTTGCCGCGCGGCCGGGCGCAGGTAGCCGTAGAGGTCGAAGCTGACGTCGAGCCCACCGTTCTGGCCACGTCCCTGGCCCGGCAGGAAGAAATAGCGCTGCGCCAGCACGTTGAGGTTGTCGACGAACAATCGCGGAGTGCCGCTTTCGAGTGAATGCAGCGCCGCCGCCAGTTCCGGGTTGCCGCAGCGCAGTCGCACCTGCACGGTGACACGCGCGAAGCGTTCCTGGCGCGGCTCCGACAGTGGCGAGCGGTTGTTGATCGCGCAGCCGCGATTGCCCGGGCTCGCCTGCGCGACCACCGTCTCCAGCCGCTGCACCAGTCCGGCGGTGGCCAGTTCGGCGCTGGCCTCAGGCAGGAAACCCGGGCTGCGTGCCTCCAGCTGCTGAGCCAGCGCCAGCTGGCGCGCGATATCCGGTGCCTGCTGCAGTTGCATGCGCGCACGCAGTTCGCGCTGCTGCAACGTCTCGATCCGGTGGTCGGCCTCGAGCATCGGCACCGTCCACCACGGATGCACGAGCAACAGATAGGCCAAGGCCAGCGCCGCCAGCAGCAGGCCCAGCGCAAGCCAGCGGTCGCGGTCAGCGCGCAGCGACATCGGTGGGCTCCTTGCCGGCGGGTGGGCTGACGGCGAGTTCCGCGGTCAGGGTGAAACGGTCACGGCGGGTGCGCGGATCGGGCTGCAGCGCGCCGGTCAGCGCTGGCGAGCGCCAGGGCTTGGCGCCCTCCAGCCGACCGACCAGGGCCGAGGCTTCGCTGCTGAGGCCGATCAGCAGCAGGCGGTCGTTCTCGATCGAGAGCTTCTCCAGATAGGTACTGTCCGGCAGCCGCCGGCTGAGTTCGTCGAGCACTTCGATCGTGGTCGGGCGGCCATTGCGGCTGCTGTCGAGGAAGGCACGGCCTTCGACCATGTCCAGCAGTTGCTGGCGTTGCTGCGATATCACGCGTGCGGCCGCGACCCGCTGGTTGGTGGTCGTCTGCAACGCGTCGGCCGCGGCACGACGGTTGTCGAGCACTTGCCACAGCAATGCCGTGAACGCGAGCAGCGCGACGCCGGCGAGGATCCAGTTCCACAGCCGCCATGGATCCAGTTGCTGCCGGCGCTGCGCCGGCGCCAGCAGGTTGACGCCGAGCGGCAGGCCGTCGCCGCCGGCGACATCGATGCCGGCAAGATTGCCGGCCAGCGCGCCGAGCGCCGCGAGTTGCGCGTCCAGCGCCACCCGCGGCACCACCACCAGTTCGGCATCGAGCTGGCCATCGCCGTCGCGGCGCCCGAGCACGCGCGCATCGAAGGCGACCGCGTCGACGGCGAACGGCGTCTGCCGGTCGATCTCGAAGCCGACCACGTCGCGCAGCCGTTCCGCGGCGGTGGCCGGCAGTGACAACCGCCGCCGTAATCCGGACGCGGCCGGCAGCAGCAGCCAGCGCGGCAGGTCGGCCAGCGCCGGCGCCAGCAGCGAGGCCAGCGCGTCTTCACCCGTCGCTTCGGTGAGGCCGGGCACGCGGCCGAGGTCGCGCACGCCATCGCCATCCTGCAGGCGCAACTGCACCGTGTCGGCGTCGGGCTGCAGCAGCAGGCGGCCACGGTCGAGTCCCAGGGTCAATCGCCACGGACGCGGCAGCCACGCCGCGAGCGAACGTCCCCACCACGCGAAAAAGCCGCCCGCACCCGGCCAGCGCACGCCGTGGCGACCGAATCCGTCGCGCAGTGTCTTCAACGTGGCGATGCTCCCTCCTCCCATCGCAGCGGCGTCCAGGCCGATCCCGGCACGCCGTTCCCGCCGGTGCGCACCACCACGCGCAGTACCGCGGTGCGTCCCGAACGAAGCCGCGCGCGGCTCTGGATACTATACGTGCCGCTGTTGCTGCCCACGAGCGGTTGCCCGTCCTGCAACACCGGCGGCGGCTGTCCCGAGGCGGGATCCCAGCGCTGTCGCTGCTCGATCACCTGCGCGGCGTCGTAACCCATCGCCGCCAGCACCTCGCTCGACGCGAACGCGGGATCCGGACGCATGCGGCCGCTGAACACGGTCAGGTGCGGCGCCGCTTGCGCGTACAGCGCCGGAGTCATGCCGAGCACCTGCTGCAGTTCGGCGACGCTCTCGAACGGCGCGTCCTTGGCACCATAGGGACGCCCGGCTTCGGCATAGTTGCCGTCCTCGGCGCCACCGCTGGGCTGGGTCAGGGTGTCGGTGTCGCGCCAGTCGAGGATCGCAGCGGCCAGCTGCGTGGCCTCGTCGCGTTCGCTGCCGAGCACGCGGAACAGTGATGCCAGCAGGTCGGCATCGGCGGCGTTGAGGTCGATCTTGCCCTGCTCGTCGATGATGCGGACCTCGACCTGTGCATCGGCCCCATCCGCCTCCGACAGCTGCCAGCGGTAGGCGCGGCCGTCGGCGAGCCAGCGCCAGCGCGGATCGTCACTGCCGACGCGGGTGATCGCGTATTCGACGCCCGCGCGCGCGGCCTGCGTGGCGACGACACCGCGGCTGAGCACCTGTCCCTGCAGGTGCTCGATGCGCGCCGACAGCGCGAAGCCGCCAACCAGCGCCGTCAGCAGCGCGATCAGCCACAGCACCAGCAGCAATGCCGCGCCGCGCACCTTCATTGCGTTTCCCCGATCGCGGCGCCGGAGCTGCCGGCCAGCGGCAATGCCACCACCAGTTTCGGCCAGTCGCGGCCGTCGGCATCCTGCAGCGTGATCTCGACCTGCAGCGGCAAGGCCTCGCGCGTCGGCCACTGTTCCTGCCACTCGCCCAGGCGGTTGTCGGCGTCCAGCGCGCGATAGCGGAAGCGTGCCGTGCGCAGGTGTTCGGCCAGCAGTTCCGGCGGGCGCGGCTCGGATTCCTCGATCGGCTGGCCCGCGAGCACCATGGTCAACGCCAGGGTCAGGCGCACACCGTCGCCATCGCGCTCGATCGCGAGTTCATGCAGGTACGGACCGCCACGACCGAGGTAGTCGGGCAGGTCGGCGACGAAGCGCATGCGTTCGGGTTCGCCGACGAAACGCTGCGCCAGCCCGCTGTCCTCGTCGAGCCCGAACGCGACCGGCCGCGTCGCCACCAGCCGCGCACGCAGGAAACCTGCGACCGCGCGCATGTGTTCGCTGCGCTGCGCGATCACCTCGCCGCGGGTCACAGTCGCGGTCGCCGCGCGCAAGGTCGCGAACGCCAGCGCCAGTCCCGCCGCGAGCAGCACCGTCGCCAGCAGCACTTCGATCAGCGTGAAGCCGCGGATGCGCTTCATGGCAGCGGCACCGCCTGCGTCGCGCCCGGCGTCACCAGCCGCAAGCTTTGCAACGCCACGCGCTCGCGCGGATCGCCGTTGCCCCATTGCACCGACAGCGACAGCTGCAGCAACCGCGGCGCGGCAGGATCGAACAGCGCCGGCGGCGGCTTGCCGGGATCGGTATACGGCGTCACATCGAGCGTCCAGCGGTAGCGCCCGTTCTCGAATGTACCCTCGCGATGCCCCTGCTCCAGCGCCTCGCCGACGCCGGTCTGGTCAAGCAGCGATTGCGCATGCAGCGCCGCGCGTCCGGCCTCGTCGGCCCAGCGCACCTGTTTCACCGCGCCCGACAGCGTGCCGAGCAGCAGCGTGAGGCCGAGCGCGAGGATCGCGAACGCGACGATCACCTCGATCAGCGTGTAACCGCGCTCGGCGCGCGGAGGCGCATGGCCGCGCTGCGTGCTGCCGGAAAGCGCAATCATCGCTGCGCCTCGGTGCGCACCAGCTTGACCTCGCCAGTGAGCCAGGCGACATCGACGTTCCATGCCGCCTGCCTTGCCTGCAGTTGCACGCGTCCGCCGGTGGCGGCGCCATCGGGAAAGAACACGATCGCGCCCACGCCTTCGTGCGGCTGCGTCTCGCGGGCACCGATGAAGAGGATGCCGAGCTGGCGCGGAATCTCGCCATGGCGTCCTTTCGGCGCCTGCCAGGTATGCGCATGCGGGTCGATGGTGAAACTCTGCGGCTCGCCGGTGGCCAGCGCCTGCGCGCGGGTGAAGCGCAGCTGTGCAGCGACTTCCTTCGCGCTGGAGCGCAGCTGCAGCCCGTCCATGCCGCCGGTCACCGCGGCGGCCGCGAGCACGCTGGCGAGCGCGATGATCGCGATCACCAGGATCATCTCCAGCAGCGAGAAGCCGGACGCCTGGCCTGCCCCGCGGCGCCCGATCCGGTCCATCGTTTACTGGTACTTGATGTCGCCGTCGACGCTGTCGCCGCCCGGCTTGCCATCCTTGCCGAAGCTGACCAGGTCGAAGGCCTGGCCGTCGCCGGGCAAGTGGTACTCGAACGGATGGTTCCAGGGATCCTTCAGCTCTGCGGCCTTGGTGTACGGACCGAGCCAGCCGGGCGCATTTCCGGGCTGGCTGACCAGTTCGTCCAGCGAATTGGGCAGCGCGCCGGTGTCCATCTCGAACTGCTGCACCTTCTCGGCCAGCGTCTGCACCTGCGCCCGGGCGAGGTTGACCTTGGCGCGATCGCAGCCGCCCAGGATGCGGGTCGCGGCGAAGGCGACGATGCCGCCGATCAGCACCACCACGAGGATGATCTCGATCAGGCTGAAACCGGACTGCGCGGCGCGGGCAGGGGAACGGGTGAGCGAGCGTGGGATAGAACCGGAAAGTTTCATCATCAGCCTATGACGTTGGTGAGGTCGTAGATCGGGGTCAGCACGGCGAGGATCACGATGCCGACGATGCTGGCCATCAGCAGCGTCACCACCGGCACCAGCGCCGCCAGCATGCGGTCCAGCGCCAGCGAGGTCTCCTGCTCGAAGGTGTCGGCGGTCTTCATCAGCATCGCATCCAGTGCGCCGGATTCCTCGCCGACCTGGATCATCTGCAGAGCCAGCCGCGGAAAGTGCTTGCCCTTGGCCAGGGCCGCCGACAGGCCGACACCGTTCTTGACGTCGTCCGCGGCATGTTCGACATCGTCGGCCAGCGCGCGGTTCCCGAGCACGTTGCGGCCGATGCCAAGCGCGGTCAGCAACGGCACGCCGTTCTTCAGCAGGGTGCCCAGCGTGCGCGCCAGGCGCGCGGTCTCGAGCTTGGCGACCAGCGGCCCGGCGAACTTCTGCCGCAGGATCCATTCGTCGAAGCGTGCGCGGAACACCGGATCGCGGCGCTTGCGGTCGAACCACCACACCAGCAGCGCGGGGATCGCGAGCAGCACGATCCACCAGTCGCGCACCAGCATGCCCAGGCCGAGCACGATCCGCGAGAACCACGGCAGCTGCGCGTCGAGGCTGTCGTACATCGCCGCGAACTGCGGCACCACGAAGCCGAGCAGGAACAGCAACGACAGCCCGACCATCACCAGCAGGATCGCCGGATAGATCATCGCGTTGACCACGCGGCCCTTCATCGCGCGTCTGCGTTCGAGGTAGTCGGCCAGCCGCGACAGTGTC
Organism: Luteimonas sp.; assembly: GCA_039919355.1. Taxonomy (GTDB): domain Bacteria; phylum Pseudomonadota; class Gammaproteobacteria; order Xanthomonadales; family Xanthomonadaceae; genus Cognatiluteimonas. The sequence continues at coordinate 17,895 of JBDSFV010000164.1, forward strand.
TCATGCATGCTGCCACCAGCCTCGCCGGCGCGCACCATGTTCACGTAGAGCTTGCCGAAGGTGCCGTGCTGGCGCTCGAGCGCGGTCGACAGCGCGGTGCCGCCGCGCACCGCGTCGCGGATGTCGGTGATGGTGCGTTTGGCCGCTTCGTCTTCCGGCAACTCCAGCAGGATCGTCAGCGCACGATCCAGCGGCTGGCCGGCGCCGAGCAGCGTCGCCAGTTGTTGCGTGAACTGCACCAGCCGCTGTCCGGCGAACGGCTTGGACTTGAACAGCGCACGCCAGGCGGATTCGCCGCCGCCTTCGGAGGCAAGCCTCGCCTCGACCGGCAGGTGCCCCTGCTCCTGCAGCCGCAGCGCCACCTCGGCGTCGTTCGCGGCCTCCATCTGGCCGTCGAGCATCTCGCCGCGGGTGTTGAGCGCCTTGTAGCGGTAGAGGGGCATCAGCGGGACTCGGGACTCGGGGACTTGCTTTTGCTCGTCATTCCCGCGCAGGCGGGCTCCGCCTTTATATCAGCGGAGTTGATCATCCAGTGGCCTTACCGAGAGGCTAACCAGCATGGATTCCCGCCTGCGCGGGAATGACGGGCTGAAAAAAGGTTACGCATCTTCCGTCACCCGCAGCACTTCCTCGACCGTGGTCACGCCGGCAAGCGCCTTGACGATGCCGTCCTCGTACATGGTGCGCATGCCGGCGTCGCGGGCGAGCTGTTCGAGTTCGCCCATGCCGGCGTGGCGCATCACCGCGCGACGCAACTCATCGTTCATCACCATGAATTCCATGATCGTGGTGCGCCCCTGGTAGCCGGTCGGCGCCAGCGCGGACGGGCGCGGGTGATACAGGTGGATCGCGCCTTCAGGCTGGTAGCGCCGCAGGCCGAACTTCTCGATCTCTTCCGGTGATGCCGCGTATTTCTCCGCATGCGTGGGTTCCAGCCGCCGCACCAGGCGCTGCGCGAGGATGCCGTTGACGGTCGAGGTCAGCAGGTAGTCCTCGACGCCCATGTCGAGCATGCGGGTAATGCCGCCGGCGGCGTTGTTGGTGTGCAGCGTCGACAGCACGAGATGGCCGGTGAGCGCGGACTGGATCGCGATGCGCGCGGTCTCCAGGTCGCGCATCTCGCCGATCATGATGATGTCCGGATCCTGGCGCACGATCGAACGCAATGCGTGGGCGAAGTCCAGCCCGATCGCCGGCTTGGCCTGGATCTGGTTGATGCCCTCGATCTGGTATTCGACCGGATCCTCGACGGTGATGATCTTGACGTCGGCGGTGTTGAGCTTGGACAGCGCGGTGTACAGCGTGGTGGTCTTGCCCGAGCCGGTCGGCCCCGTCACCAGCAGGATCCCGTGCGGCTGCTCCAGCACCTTCTGGAACTGCGGCAGGAAATGGTCGGTGAAGCCCAGGCGCTCGAAGTCGAACACCACCGTCTCGCGGTCGAGCAGGCGCATCACCACCGACTCGCCATGCGCGGTCGGCACGCTGCTCACGCGCAGGTCCAGTTCCTTGCCCTGCACCCGCAGCATGATGCGGCCGTCCTGCGGCAGGCGGCGCTCGGCGATGTTGAGCTTAGCCATGATCTTGATCCGGCTGATGATCGCGGCGGTCAGGTTCTGCGGCGGGCTTTCGCCTTCCTCGAGCACGCCGTCGATGCGGTAACGCACCTTCAGCCGGTTCTCGAACGGTTCGATATGGATGTC
>JBDSFV010000165.1:0-3560 GCA_039919355.1 Luteimonas sp.
CGACGCCGCGCACCGCCTGATAGGTCTCGGCGCTGCCACCGTCGATAACATGCGGAATCGACGCCGGGGGGGATCCAGTGCCGCGCTGAGAAGCGTCGACAGCCAGCCGCGGCCGTCCCGTTCGCCCTGCACAAAAACGGGAACCTGGAGGGAGACGTCCGAAACCTTGACCGACACCAGCGTCATGCGCTCACATCCATAGGGGGACGAACCGGGCGTAGCGGCGGTATACGACCAGCGCGAGTAGCCAGCCTGCAAGCGTGAGGATCGCGACGTAGATGATCGTCGAGCGGAGCACCACTTCGCCCAGGATCGGGGCCCTGACGATTTCGATGAGGTGATAGAGCGGATTGATGCGCATGATGGTTCCGCGCACGGTACCAAACGGCGCAGCGCTCGCGTGCCAGATGATCGGGGTCAGCAGCAAGCTCAGGATGAATATGCTCCCGACCAGTTCGTTGATGTCGGGGAACCGGGCTCCGGCCAGTGCGACCACGGTCGCCATCCACGCCAGATTGATCAGGATGACTGCGAATGCTGGTATCGCGAGCAGCAAGCCCATCGGCTGGAACCCGGGCGCGATCGCCAGTGCGACTGCCAGGACAGGCAGGCTCATCACGAAGTAGAAGACAGCCTTCGCGAGCACGCGCAGCACGAAATCCGTCAACCGCACATGCCCGTCGAGGATGAACGCCTGGTGCGCGAGAAGCGTCGCGCCAGCGTCGGTGATCCCGGTCAGCAGCACCCGATAGAGCAGGTAGCCCATGCCCAGGTACGCGATGAAATCCCCGGCCGGCCCCGCCTGCATGCTCGCCATGAACAAGCCCAGACCCCACACGTACATGATCGGCGGAACCACGATCCAGACCAGGCCCAGTCGCGAGCGCCGGTAGCGGGTGACGACGTCAAGCCAGGTCGCAAAAGCCCAGAACGAGGGATGCGCAAGGCTGGCGGCGAAATCCCGCAGCAGCGCCTCCCCACCCCGCTTATTGTCCATGCGGAGTTTATTGGCGTTGACCATCAGCATGCGATGTGGTTTCCGGCCGTTGTCATGCCAGTCCGCAGTCCAGGTCCGCGCGCAGGTCGGCCAGTGCTTCGACACCCACGCTCAACCGCACCAGGTTATCGGCGATGCCCAGCGCGACGCGGCGCTCCGCCGGCAGCGAGGCATGCGTCATCACCGCTGGATGATTCACCAGGCTTTCGACGCCACCGAGGGATTCGGCCAGGGTGAACAGCTCACAGCGTTCGCAGAAGCGCTTCGCGGCGTCGAAGCCGCCCTTGAGCCAGATCGAGACGATGCCGCCGAAGCCGTCCATCTGGCGCGCGGCGAGCGCGTGCTGCGGATGCGATTTCAGGCCCGGGTAGACCACCTTCCCGATCGCCGGATGCGTCTGCAGGAATTCCGCCAGCACCTGCGCGTTCGCGCAATGCGCCTGCATCCGCAGGTGCAGCGTCTTCAGGCCGCGCAGCGCGAGGAAGCTGTCGAACGGCCCCTGCACCGCGCCGATCGAGTTCTGCAGGAAGGCGAGCTGTTCGGCGAGTTCGGCGTTGTCGCCAACCACCACCATGCCGCCGACCATGTCGGAATGGCCGTTGAGATACTTCGTCGCCGAATGCACGACCAGGTCGGCGCCGTGCTCCAGCGGACGCTGCAGGATCGGCGAGGCGAAGGTGTTGTCGACCGCCACCAGCAGGCCGCGCTTGTGCGCGATCGTGGAGATCGCCTGCAGGTCGACGATCTTCAGGGTCGGGTTGGTCGGCGTCTCGACCCAGACCAGTTTCGTGTCGGGCCTGATCGCGGCCTCGAACGCGGCCGGATCGGTCAGGTCGACGAAGCTGAAATCCAGTCCCGCGCTGCGCCGGCGCACGCGCTCGAACAGCCGATAGCTGCCGCCGTAGAGATCGTCCATCGCGACGACGTGGTCGCCGCTGTCGAGCAGTTCGAGCAGGGTCGAGGTCGCTGCCAGGCCCGAGGCAAAGGCGAAACCGCGCGTTCCACCTTCGAGCGCCGCGACGCAACGCTCGTAGGCGAAGCGGGTCGGGTTGTGGGTGCGCGAATACTCGAAACCCTGGTGCACGCCCGGACTCGCCTGGGCGTAGGTGCTGGTCGCGTAGATCGGCACCATCACCGCGCCGGTGCTGGGATCCGGCACCTGGCCGCCATGGATGGCGAGCGTGCCGAGGCCCGGACGCGACGGGGCGCCGTCGTGATTTTCGTTCATGTTGATGACCCTGAAACGCTGCGGCCGATTCTACCATCCGGCCTGCCGGCCCGGCCCGGCTCGGCCTGCTTACTGCACGCGCCGACGCAGGTAATTGAGCAGGTCGATGCGCGTGATCAGGCCGAGGAACCGGTCGCCGTCGGTGACGATGGCGACATGGCCGCGGTCGAACACCGGCAGCAGCGCCTCGATCGGCGACTTCACGTCGAGCCGGTCCAGCTTGCTGACCATCGCCGTCGACACGGGATCGCGGAACCGCGTCTCGTCACCGTAGACGTGCAGCAGGATATCGCTTTCATCGACCATCCCGACCAGCTCGTCGCCGTCCATCACCGGCAGTTGCGAGACGTCGTACAGCTTCATCCGCTGGTACGCCGTGACCAGCAGGTCGTTGGGGCCGACCACCACGGTGTCGCGCTGCGAGAACGGGCGCAGGATCAGGTCGCGCAGGTCGCCGTGCTGTTCACGCTCGAGGAAGCCGTTGTCCAGCATCCAGTAGTCGTTGTACATCTTCGACAGGTATTTGTTGCCGGTGTCGCAGACGAAGACCAGCACCTGCTTGGGCGTGGTCTGCGCGCGACAATACTTCAGCGCTGCGGCCAGCAACGTACCGGTCGAGGAGCCGCCGAGGACGCCTTCCTTCTCCAGCAACTCCCGCGCGGTGAGGAAGCTTTCCTTGTCGCTGATCGCGTAGGCCTTTTTCACTCGCGAAAAGTCGGAGATGGCGGGCAGGAAATCCTCACCGATGCCCTCGACCATCCAGCTCGCGGATTTCTCGCTGAGCGTGCCTTCGTTGATGTATTCGGCAAGGATCGAGCCGACCGGGTCGGCGAGGATCAGCTCGGTTTTCGGCGAGTACCTGGCGAAGCAGCGCGACAGCCCGGTCATGGTGCCGGAGCTGCCGCAACCGAACACGATCGCGTCGAGTTCGCGGTCCATCTGCCGCAGGATCTCCGGGCCGGTGCCGAATTCGTGCGCGGCCGGATTGTCCGGGTTGCCGAACTGGTTGATGAAATACGCACCCGGCGTCTCGCTGGCAATGCGCGCGGCGAGATCCTGGTAGTAGTCGGGGTGGCCCTTGGCGACGTCGGAACGCGTCAGCACCACCTGCGCGCCCATCGCCTTGAGGTTGAAGATCTTCTCGCGGCTCATCTTGTCCGGCACCACGAGGATCAGCTGGTAGCCTTTCTGCTGCGCGACCAGCGCCAGGCCGATGCCGGTGTTGCCGGCGGTGCCCTCGACCAGGGTGTCGCCTGGCCTGATGTCGCCCCGCTTCTCCGCGGCTTCGATCATCGACAGGCCGATGCGGTCCTTGATCGAGCCGCCGGGGTTCTG
>JBDSFV010000166.1:0-4333 GCA_039919355.1 Luteimonas sp.
TGAGTTGCGTCGGCAACCCGGTGATGTAGTAGACATCGGCCGGCATCAGCACCACGTCGAAGGCGCGCTCGATCGCTCGCAGGATGTGTTCCAGGTTCAACGTCAGGACGATGCCCGTCAACACGCCCAGCAGCGTGCCCATGGTTCCGATCAGCGAGCCCTGCACCATGAACACCTGCATCACTCCGCGCGGCGTGAGCCCGAGCGTGCGCAGGATGGCGATGTCGGCCTGCTTGTCGGTCACCAGCATCACCTGCGACGAGACCAGGTTGAACGCGCCCATGGCGATGATCAGGGACAGCAGGATCGCCATCATCGTCTTCTCCAGCTTGAGCGCACGGAACATGTTGGCGTTCTCGCTGGTCCAGTCGCTGACGCGATACGGGCCCTTCAATCGCAACGCGAGGTCGCGGGCCACGTCCCAGGCCAGGTCCATGTCGTGCAGGCGCAGGCGCACGCCGGTGACACCGTCGCCCATCCGCAACAGGCGCTGCGCGTCCTTGAGGTTGACCACGGCCAGGCCACGGTCGAATTCCTGGTAGCCGGCCTCGAACAGGCCGCTGACGGTGAAGCGCTTGAGCTGCGGGATCGCGCCCAGCGGTGTGCTCTGGAAATCGGTGGTCACGATCACACTGTCGCCGACGCCGACGCCCAGCCACATCGCCAGTTCCCTGCCGAGCACGATGTTGAAGCTGCCGGGCGTCAGCTGGTCGAGCCTGCCCTGCACCATCTTCTGCGCCAGCACCGAGACCTTGCCCTCTTCGGCCGGCATCACGCCGCGCACGATCGCCGGCTGTCGGCGGGGACCGGCGATCAGCGCCTGCGTCTCGATGTAGGGCGCCGCACCGGCGACGCGTGGATCATGCGTCGTCTCCGTGACCGCCTGGCGCCAGTTGTCCATGACGTCACCGTCGGCGCTGACGGTCGCGTGCGCCGCCATTTGCAGCATGCGATCGCGGATCTCACGCTGGAAACCGCTCATCACCGCCAGCGTCGTGATCAGAGCGGCTACACCAATCGCGATGCCGAGGATCGAGGCCATCGAGATGAAGGAGATGAAACCGTTGCGGCGCTTGGCGCGGAGATAGCGCAGGCCGATGGCGACAGGGATGGGTTTGAACATCAGGCTATGGTGCCATCGATGCGCCCGGCTGCGCAGCCGGATGCTGTTGCGCGGCCAGTCGCAGTTCACGACGTCGTGCCGCTGGCAGCGTATCCGGCCACCAGCTCAGGTGTCCGCCGCGGCCGCCGCAGGCACGCCATTGGAGGAAGGCCAGCGGGCCGCGCCAGTGCAATCGGGCGCGTTGCAAGGGCTCGCCGTCGAGCGTCACTGGTGCATCACCCACCGGCCACACCAGTTGCTGCGGTAGTCGGTGATGTTCACGCCGGGCCATCCATCCGCCGTACCCGGCAGCGACGATCGCCAACGGCCACGCCACCACACGGGGCATCTCGCTGGCCAGCACCGAGCAGGCGGACAGCAGCGCAAGCACAAGTTGCGCACCGATCACCCAACGCGACGGCCGCCACTCAAGGCGGCAAGGTACGGATGCGTTGGACGAGTACGTCGAGTGCGGCATCGGGCGCGGTTTCATGGCCGAGGAACCAGCGCCAGAGCCTATCGTCCTCGCTGTCCAGCAACCGTAGGAAAACACCGCGCTCGGATTCGGAAGCCGCCACCCATTCGCGATCCAGCCAGCGTGTCAGCAGCTGGTCCAGCTCGCGCATGCCGCGTCGGCAACGCCAGCGCAGGCGCTTGAGTTCCGGATCCTCCCCGCTCATCCGCACAGCATGCCGACGGCGAGCACGCCCCACAACGCCCACAACACCACGCCGCCGGCGAGATAGGCCTTGAAGCGATGCATGACCTTGTTGTAGCCGCAGTGGATGACGCTGTGCGCGACACGAAGCAAGACGAACAGCCACGCCAGCCCCAGCGTCAACGCGCCAACCTGCGCGGTCAGCGCCGCGACCACCATCGCGAGGTAGAACAGCACCGGCAGTTCGAACAGGTTGCGGAAATTGTCGGCGGCGCGGGTGTCCGAAAGTCGCGTCGCGGCTTGCGCCGACAGGGCAATTGACTGCGGATGGATGCGCTCGCGCTTCATCTCACCGATGCGGGTGAAGTACATGCGTAACCAGACGGCGAAGGTCAGACCGACCATCGCCAGCACAGGATAAAAAATGTCGCGTTCGATCACCCGCGGCGCGCCAGCATCAGCTGCTTGATCTCGCCGATCGCCTGCGCCGGGTTCAGGCCCTTCGGACAGGTACGCGTGCAGTTCATGATGGTGTGGCAGCGGTACAGCTTGAACGGATCCTCGAGGTCGTCGAGGCGTGCGCCGGTATCTTCGTCGCGTGAGTCGATGATCCAGCGATAGGCCTGCAGCAGGATCGCCGGGCCGAGGAAACGTTCGCCGTTCCACCAGTAGCTCGGGCAGGCGGTGCTGCAGCAGGCGCAGAGGATGCATTCGTACAGGCCGTCGAGCTTGGCGCGGTCCTCCTTGGACTGCAGCCGCTCGCGATCCGGCGGCGGCGCGCCCTGGGTGCGGATCCAAGGCTTGATCGAGGCATATTGCGCGAAGAAATGGGTGAGGTCCGGGACCAGGTCCTTGACCACCGGCATGTGCGGCAGCGGATAGATCGGCACCTCGGCCTTGCCGCAATCGGCGATCGCCTTGGTGCAGGCGAGCGTATTGGTGCCGTCGATGTTCATCGCGCAGCTGCCGCAGATGCCCTCGCGGCAGGAGCGGCGGAAGGTCAACGTCGGATCGATCTCGTTCTTGATCTTGATCAGCGCGTCCAGGACCATCGGGCCACAGCTGTCGAGGTCGACCTCGAAGGTGTCGACGCTGGGATTGCGCCCGTCCTCGGGATTCCAGCGGTAGACCTTGAAGCTGCGCGCGCGCTTGCTGCCGGCGGCCGCCGGGAAGCGGCGCCCCGGCAGTATCTTCGAGTTCTTCGGGAGGCTGAATTCGGCCATCTTGGTTTTCGCTCGTTGAGACGCGTGGGTCAGTAAACGCGCGGTTTCGGCGGCACGACGTCGACCTCGTCGTCGAGCGTGTACATGTGCACCGGGCGATAGTCAATGCGGGTGGCGCCGTCGTCGCCGACCCAGCACAGGCTGTGCTTTTGCCATTGCGCGTCGTCGCGGCCGGGGAAATCCTCGCGTGCATGCGCGCCGCGCGACTCGGTGCGGTTCTCGGCGGAGACGATCGTCGCCAGCGCCTGCCCGAGCAGGTTGTGCAGCTCGAAGGTCTCGATCAGGTCCGAGTTCCATACCAGAGAGCGGTCGCTGACGCGCACGTCGGCGAACGAGGCATGGATGTCACGGATCTTGTTCACGCCCTGTACCAAGGTCTGACCAGTGCGGAACACCGCCGCGTCGGCCTGCATCGTGCGTTGCATGTTGTCGCGGATCACCGCCGTCGGCGTGCTGCCATTGGCGTTGCGCACCCCGTCGAGGTTGGCCAGCGCCTTGTCGCAGGCATCGCCCGCGAGCTTCGAATGGGGCTGTGCCGGCCGGATCGTCTCTGCGCATCGGTTCGCGACCGCACGACCGAACACCACCAGGTCAAGCAGCGAGTTGGAACCCAGGCGATTGGCGCCATGCACCGACACGCAGGCGGCCTCGCCGATCGCGTACAGGCCCGGCACCACGGCATCGGGATTGCCATCCTTCAACTGCACCACTTCGCCGTGGTAGTTGGTCGGGATGCCGCCCATGTTGTAGTGCGCGGTCGGGATCACCGGAATCGGCTGTTTGGTGACGTCGACGTTGGCGAAGATCCGCGCCGATTCGGCAATGCCCGGCAGCTTCTCGTGGATGTCGTTCGGATCCAGGTGGGTCAGGTCCAGATGCAGGTGGTCCTTGTGTTCGCCGACGCCGCGGCCTTCGCGGATTTCGATGGTCATCGAGCGCGAGACCACGTCGCGCGAAGCCAGGTCCTTGGCATTGGGCGCGTAGCGTTCCATGAAACGTTCGCCGGATGCGTTACGCAGGACGCCGCCTTCGCCGCGCACGCCTTCGGTGATCAGCACGCCGGCGCCGTAGACGCCGGTCGGATGGAACTGCACGAACTCCATGTCCTGCAGGCCCAGGCCTGCGCGCAGCGCCATGCCGCCGCCATCGCCGGTGCAGGTGTGCGCCGAAGTTGCGGAAAAGTACGCGCGGCCGTAGCCGCCGGTGGCCAGCACCGTTCCATGCGCATGGAACAGATGCAGCGTGCCCTCGGCCATGTCCAGCGCCAGCACGCCCTTGCAGGCGCCCTCGCTGTCCATGATCAGGTCGAGCGCGAAGTATTCGATGAAGAACTTGGCGTCATGCTTGAGC
>JBDSFV010000167.1:0-3646 GCA_039919355.1 Luteimonas sp.
GTGCGGCGACACGGTCGGCCAGGCTGGCGCGTTGCGCGGACGCGGGCGCGGCGGCCACCAGGGCCGCCGCGAGCGCGAACGTCATTACGAAACGGAACGTCATCGGTCGCATTATTTGGCGCGGCCCTTATTTGGCGGTGTACACGATCTCGACGCGACGGTTCTTGGCCCAGCAGTCCTCGCTGGACGCGGTGCAGGTCGGGCGTTCCTCGCCGTAGCTGACCACGGTGATCTGGCTGCCCGAGCCGCCGTTGGCCTGCAGCGACGAGGACACCGCGTTACCACGGCGCTCGCCGAGGCCGAGGTTGTACTCGCGGCTGCCGCGCTCGTCGGCGTTGCCTTCCAGGCTCATGCGCGACGACGGTCGGTCACGCAGGTACTTGGCGTGGCAGGCCATCGCGGCCTGGAACTCCGGACGCAGGGCATCCTGGTCGTAGTCGAAGTACACCACGCGCTGGCGCAGGCAGGCGTCGGTGTCGAGATCGCCGGGGCCGTACATGCCCGGCATGGTCGGGCCGGTGTCGGTGACCGGCGCGGTGCTGGGGCCGCTGTCCATCGGCGGCGGGACTTCCTTGACCTTCTTCGAGCAGGCCACGGCCGCGGTGCAGAACAGCGCGGTCAACAACACTCGGGGGATAGCGTTCATCGTCGTTCCTCGTTTTCTCGCTGGTGGAAACTGAATACGTCAGGTGGAACTTAACAGGCTAGCGTGGCTGGCGATACGGACCCCACGCCGGCTCGCGCACGTCGCCATCGGCCAACACCAAACGCTGGCGCACCCGGGCATCGGCCGAAACCGCGTACAACACGCCGCGACTGCCTTCGCGCGCCGCGTACAGGATCATGCTGGCGTTGGGCGCAAAGCTCGGTGATTCGTCCAGCGAGCCCGGCGACAGCGTGCTCCAGCGCGGCGAGCCGAGGCTGCGGTCGAGCAGCGCGATCCGGTAGTTGTTGCCGTTGCCCTGCGCCATCGCGATCTTCTTGCCGTCGAAGGACACGCTGGCCTTGGCGTTGTAGCTGCCTTGGAAACTGATGCGACTGGCCGCGCCACCGCTTGCGGAGACCTGGTAGATCTGCGGCTTGCCGCCGCGATCGGAGGTGAAGTACAGGCTGCCGCCATCCGTGCTCCACACCGCCTCGGTGTCGATCCCGAACTGGTCGGTGACCTGGCGCAGTGCCTTGCTGCCCAGGTCCATCACGTAGATCTCGGGATTGCCGCTCTTGGACAGGGTCAATGCCAGCCGGCGGCCGTCGGGCGAAAAGTTGGGCGCGCCGTTGATGCCGCGGAAGCTGGCGACCAGCTCGCGCGCACCGGTGGAGATGTCCTGGATGTAGATCGAGGAATTGCCGCGCTCGAAGCTGACGTAGGCCAGCTTGCGCCCGTCCGGGCTCCACGCCGGCGACAGCAGCGGCTCGGCCGAGCGCACCACGGTCTGCGGGTTGTAGCCGTCGGCGTCGGCGACCATCAGCGCATAGCGGCTGCCCTTGCCGACGCCGGTGGCGGTGACGTAGCCGATCCGGGTCCAGAATGCGCCGCGCACCCCGAGGATCTTCTCGTAGATCGCATCGGCGACCTGGTGGGCGACATCGCGCATCGCGTTGCCGCGCGCAGTCATCGCGAAGCCCAGCAAACGTTCCTGTCTGGCGACGTCGAACAGTTCGTACTCGACCCGGTAACCGCCGTCCCCGGCATCCAGCACGCGGCCGACGACGAGGAAATCCTGCTTCAGCAGCCGCCAGGCCGGGTAGTTGACCTCGCCGCCGCGGGTCGGACGCTCGATCATGTCGCGCTCGGGCAGGCTGCGGAACTGGCCGGAGCGGTCGAGGTCGGCGCGGATTACCCCGGCGACGTCGGTGGCCGGCGCTGCACCCGATCCCTGGTACGGCATCGGCACCACCGCGATCGGCAGCGCCGCGGCATTGCCGCCGACGATGTCGATCTCCAGCCCCTGTTCCTGGGCGGATGCGGCCAGCGGCAACAGGGCCAGCAGGAGCAGGGCGAACGGCGACAGCAGCCAGCGCAGGGATCGTTTCATCGGCAAATCCAGTCGGGGAAGTGAATTCTTAACAGCTTGTCCGTTAAGGCTGTCTCAAAGGTGAATGCAACCGGACCGTGGGACCGCGGGCCATGGCCCACAACAAACAACCTGTTGGAGGCCGCAAACGGCCTAGAGGCGGATCGATCAACGATCCTGCGCCTCGAAGTTGAGCAGAAGGGTGCGGCTGAACACGGCCTCGAAGCCGGCGTAAGGCAGCGGCTTCGCCTTGAGCACGGCAGCCTCGACCGAGCGCCGTCCCAGTTCGTCGAAGGGACACGATGGTGCTACCTCGGCGTTGATGACGTCACCGCCGGGGAGCTGGCGGATGGTGATGCGGCAGCGCTGCCCCAGCGGCACGGTGTCTGGGCGGGTCCAGTTGCGCAGGATCGCTTCCGTAATCGCTGCCACATACTTTGCTTTCAGTCCCTCATCGACGCCGTTGTTACCCGGCGGCGGACTGGCGCTGGCCTCGGCATCCGACTGCGCGGCGGCTTCCGCGGCGTTGCGGGCCTGGTATTCGGCCAGCTGTTTCAGGCGGGCCTCGGCGATGCTGGCGTCGCGGGTGGCCACAACGCGCTGGCGGCGGATATCGGCGAGCTGCTTGAGCCGTTCCTGCTCCATCTGCGACAGCCGCTGCCGCTTTTCGGCCTCGGCCTGGCGCTCGCGCTCGGTCAGGTCGATCTGCTCCTGCCGGCGCTTCTCTTCCTGCTCGCGCTCGCGGGTTTCCGCCGAGATCGCGTTGCGGTCGACGAGCTCCTGCTCGCGCGTGTCGGGCTCCGGCACGCGTTCCTGCGCCTGCATCTGCTGCGGCACCGGCGCATCCTGCGGCGCGGGCTCCGGCAGCGGCTGCGGTAGCGGCGCGACTGCCTCGATCGGCTCTGGCTGCGGCTCCGGCAAGGACTTCACCGGGCTGCTCAATGCGCGTCGCAACGACGCCGACAACGCGTTGGGGTCGATCAGTTCCGCCTCGATCGGCGAACCCGCAGCCGATACCGATGCCGTCTCGCGCGTCCACCACAGGCCGAGGAATGCCAGCGCGAACAGCAGCAGATGCAGGCCCAACGCGAGCAACAGTGCCTGCGCGGTATCGGCGCGCGTCTCCTGCATTATTCCGGACCCTGCTTCTGGTCGGTGACCAGACTGACCTTCTCGATGCCGGCCTCACGCAGCAGGTCGATCGCGTCCATGATGTTCTGGTAGTTCGCCGAACCATCGCCCGCAACCAGCACCAGGATCGCCGGATCCTGCCGATGGATGGCACCGGCCATCTCGACCAGCCTCTGCGGCGATACCGCGACCTTGTCCTGATCGGGCAGCTTGAGTCCGTAGGTGCCGTCGGGATAGACGTTGAGGATGACCGGCTTCTGCTCGGCGTGCACCGCCTTGGCATTCGACTTCGGCAGGTCGATGTCCACGCCCAGGTTCAGCAGCGGCGCGGTGACCATGAAGATGATCAGCAGCACCAGCATCACGTCGATGTACGGCACGACGTTGATCTCGGCCTTGAGCTTGCGCTTGCGGATGCGGCGCCCGGTGGCGGTCACGGCCATGGCAATCCTATCTTGGTGGGCAGGTTCAACACACGCATCGGGAGATGCGGGTCAAAC
>JBDSFV010000168.1:0-8738 GCA_039919355.1 Luteimonas sp.
GAACGGCGTCGCCCGTCCATGCACCCAGTCCTCATGTCCCGCGCCCCAGAAGGGCGACAACGGATGCCCACTCTGGCCGCCGGGCATATGGATGATGCCGTCGGCCTCGTGGCCGGGTGAGATCACCATGCGCTCGGACGCACCGAAATCCGGTACGGCCACGCGCGGCATGTTGCTGTCACCAGCGACCTGGTCGAACGGCATGCACAACGCACGCCTTGCGAAGGCGGGCAACGCCGTCGACAGCGGATGGCAGATGCGCGTGGTGTTGCGTTCGCCCCAGGAGCGCTGCTCGAGTGGTCCTTGTTTGCCGAGTTCGCCGCGGACTTCCTGCGCGGCGTCCTTGAACAGCGCATCCCAATTCGCGAAGCGGCGTGGCAGCAGGTTGTCGGGACGCTGGGTCACCAGCGGCCACGCCACGCCCTCGAATTGCGGCAGGTCCGGCATCACGAAGTCCTCATCGAGCGCCGCCTGCGCCGGTGCGGTCAGGCCGTCGAGCAGGCGAGCATGCACCGCCAGTCGCCAGGCACGGACAATGCGATAGCTGGCCGACTCGGTATTGGCGCGGCCTTGCCAGGTTTTCGACGCTTCAGCGATCTCGTGCAAGGCCGGCGACTTCGCCCGGGCCGCCTGTTCGCGCAGCAGTTGCCACCAGCGCTGCAGGAACAAGGCGCGGTCGTCGAGCTGGATCGCCAGCAGGTCGCGCTCTGTGAACTGCTGCTTGGCGAACAGGTCGTCGCGAATCTGCTTGGCGCGTGCGCCCAGGGCGTAGCCGCCGTCGCCGATCTGCTGCAAGGCCTGGCCGTCGACGACGCGGGCGTTGGCGGTCCATAGGCGTTGGTTGGCAGGATCGATCAGCATCGGCGCAGCCGCGGTCGAGATACCCCAGGGCGGGCATGCGGCGGCATCGGAGATCGTCGCAGGTGTGCAACCTGGCGCGCGTTGCGGCAGCGGTCCCAGCAGCCGCCACCCGATCCGTCCGGAGGCGTCGCCCACCACCAGGTTTTGCGCCGGCAGCGCGGAATGCGCCGCGACTGCCATGGCCGCGTCCAGCGAGCCCGCGCGTGCCATGTCCAGCAGCCCGAGGTTGACCGATCCCGGCAGGTACGCGACCCAGCGCCGCGCCATTGCGCTGCCGTCGCGGTCGCGCCGGACGATCGGACCCCATCTGGTTTCGTCCATGATCAGCGCCAAGGGATCATGGCCGGCCACATCGATGCGTTCGCGATAGCTGCGCATCCCGGGGCAGCGCAGCGGCGGGCAGTACGCAATCCGCGTCCAGTCCAGCCAGTCGCCATAGCTGTTGGTGAATCCCCATGCGACGCGCCCATTGCTGCCGACCACCACCAGCGGCAATCCGGGCAGCGTGAACCCGGACACATCCACCTTTCCATCGATCGCCCGCGCATCGGCATAACGCAACCGCGCCCGGAACCAGATGTTCGGCGCACGCAGCCCCAGGTGCATGTCGTCGGCGAGGATCGCGCGCCCATCCTTCGTCAACGCACCGGAGACGGCGAAGTTGTTGCTGCCGATCTCCCGCGATGGCGGAATCAGGCCCCCCAGCTTGCGCGGCTGTTTCGGCATCGGCAGCTTGCGCAGGTCGAGTGTCGCCGCGTCCGGCAGCACCGCGTCGCCGCGCGGTCGGCCCATCAATGGCGCGTCCCAGCTGGTGCCGTCGCGTGCCAGCAGCGCGAACAAGGCGGGGGGTACCTGCTGCTTGATCTTCCACAGCGCCAACTCGCGCTTGTTGGTGGAATCCTGCAGGTCGAAATACATCGCGTAGCCGACCAGCGGCGTATCGGCGAGCTGCCACGGTTTCGGTGCGGTGCGCAGCAGCAGGTAGGGCCACGGCCGCACCTTCAGGTCGGCGAGTCCGGCATTGACGCCATCGACGTAGGCCTTGAGCACGTCCATCTTGTCCCCGGCGATGGTGGTCAGGTTGTCCATCACCCGCGCGCGCATGCGGTGGACGCGGTGCTGCATGTCGGTGTCGACTGCGATCGGCCCGAACAGCGCTGCGAGTTCGCCCGCGGCGGTGCGCCGCATCAGGTCCATCTCGAAGAAGCGTTCCTGGGCGTGCACATAGCCGAGCGCGCGCATGGCATCGATTTCGTTCGCCGCGTCGACGGTGACCACGCCGAGGTGGTCGCGCTGGATGCTGACCGGTGCCGACAGGCCGGTCAGGGGCAACGCGCCGTCGAGCGTCGGCAGGCTGCCGCGCAGCAGCCACCACGAAGTCAGGGCGATGAGGAACAGCAGGACCAGCAGTCCCAGCGCAAGCCTCTTTAACCAGATGGCCAGCATGCAGCCCCCGCGCGATGTCGTGTCGCGAGAATAGCCGAGCTCAGCGCCGCTGCAGGCGATAGGCGACGGTATGCAGGGACGTCACGCCCTCGGCGACGAAACCCGGCTGCGCAACAAGGATGTCGCCGCGTTCCAGTACTTCCACGGCCCAGTCGCGGCCGTACAGCGCGCGCACTTCGTCCTCGTGTACGGAGAACGGTGGCCCGTCCTTCTCGTGCTGCGGATACTCCAGCGTGACCAGCAGCCCGCGGCAGCCGGCCGGCAGCCGCGCATAGAGTTCGGCCGCGTAGCGTTTCCGCATCTCCGGTGGCAGCGCGATCAGCGCAGCGCGGTCGTAGACGCCGGTGCAATCGGCCAGCACGTCGGCATCGAGCGCGAACGCATCGCCACAGACCAGTTCGATCTCGGCGGCGCTGTAATGGGTGCCGTATTCCGACTCGCGCAGCGTCGTTGTGAGTCCGTGTTCGGCGAAGAACTGTTCGACCGCGAGCTGCGACAACTCCACGCCGAGCACGCGATGCCCGCGCGCGGCCAGCCACAGCAGGTCCAGCGACTTGCCCGCGAGTGGTACGAACACGCGGCCGCCCGCCGGCACCCCGATCGCATCCCAATGCTGCTGCAGCAGCGGTGTGACGTGCTCCTGGTGGAAACCGATCCGGCCTTCGCGCCAGCGTTGTTGCCAGAAGTCTGGTTCCATCACTTCTCCCCGCCACTCGTGCTCGTCATTCCAGCGAAAGCTGGAATCCAGTGTCTTTGTTGTTGGGCTCAAGCAAAAGTCACTGGATCCCTGCTTTCGCAGGGATGACGAGCGAAATTATTCGACGGACAATCCATCCACCTTCTGCCAGCCGCGCGGCAGCAACCCACCACGCGTCGCGCGGCCGCCGACGTATTCGTCCAGGTCCCTGAACGACAGCGTCATCGTGCGCTGGCCCGACTTCACCGACAGCGTCCCGCCCGGCGAGACCACCGCGATCGCGACCACGCGCTCGGTACCGAGTTTCGCCCTGGGGATGTCGATCAGCTTGTTGCCCTTGCCCTTGTCGAGTTCCGGCAGTTCGCTGACCGGAAACGCGAGCAGGTGGCCGGCGCTGGTCACGGCGACGACACGATCGGTTTCGACATCGCCGACCGCTGCCGGCTGCAGCACCTTCGCCCCCGGCGTCAGCGACAGCATCGCCTTGCCGGCCTTCTGTCGTCCGGTCAGGTTCTCGAAGCGGATGACGAAGCCGTAGCCGTGCGAGCTTGCGAGCACGAAGCGTGCATCGTTGTCGCCGGTGGCGAGTGCCTGGAACGACGCACCCGAGGACAGCGAGAAGCGCCCGGTCAACGGTTCGCCGTTGCCGCGGGCGCTCGGCAGCGTGTGCGCCGCCGTGGAATAGCTGCGACCGGTCGAATCCAAAAAGGCGACGGGTTGCGTGCTGCGGCCCCTGACCGCGGCGAGCAACCCGTCGCCTTCGCGATAACCCAGCGACGCCGCATCCACGTCATGTCCCTTCGCCGCGCGCACCCAGCCCTTGTCGCTGAGCACCACCGTCATCGGTTCGCTGGCGACCAGCTCGGTCTGGTCCAGCGCCTGCGCCGCGCCGCGCGCGACCAAGGAAGAACGCCGCGCGTCGCCAAACTTCTTGGCGTCCGCCAGCAATTCATCCCTGATCAGCTTCTTCAACTTCGCCTTGCTGCCCAATAGCGTGATCAGGCGGTCGCGCTCGCTGTCGAGTTCGTCCTGCTCGCCGCGGATCTTCATTTCCTCCAGTCGCGCCAGCTGCTTCAACTTCGTATCGAGGATGTAGTCGGTCTGTTCCTCGCTCAGCTCGAAGCGCGCGATCAGTGCCGGCTTCGGCTCGTCCTCGCTGCGGATGATGCGGATCACCTCGTCGAGGTTGAGGAACGCGACCAGCAAACCTTCCAGCAGGTGCAGCCGGCGCTCGACCTTGTCGAGCCGGTGCTGCAGCCGCTTGCTGACGGTTTCGGTACGGAACACAAGCCATTGCGACAGCAGCGCCTTGAGGTTCTTGACCTGCGGACGACCGTCGAGGCCGATCACGTTCATGTTGACCCGGTAGCTCTTCTCCAGGTCGGTGGTCACGAACAGATGGCCCATCAACTGCTCGGCATCGACGCGGCTGGAACGCGGGATCAGCACGATGCGGGTCGGGTTGGCGTGGTCGGACTCGTCGCGCAGGTCCTCCAGCCACGGTAGCTTCTTCGCGCGCATCTGCGCGGCGATCTGCTCGATCACCTTCGACGGCGACACCTGGTACGGCAGCGCGGTGACGACGATGTTCGCGTGCTCCCTGGCGAAGGTCGCGCGCGCCCGCACGCTGCCCAGGCCGGTCTCGTACATCGCCAGCAGGTCGGCGGCGGGGCTGATGATCTCGGCCTCGGTCGGATAGTCCGGGCCGCGCACGTGCTCGCACAGGTCGCGCACCGTCGCAGCGGGCTCGTCGAGCAGGCGCACGCAGGCGCTGACGATTTCATTCAGGTTATGCGGCGGCACGTCGGTGGCCATGCCGACCGCGATGCCGGTGGTGCCGTTGAGCAGCAGGTGCGGCAGCCGCGCCGGCATCCAGGTCGGTTCTTCCAGGGTGCCGTCGAAGTTCGGATCCCAGTCGACCGTGCCTTGCCCGAGCTCGCCGAGCAGGACTTCGGCGATCGGCGTCAGCCTGGATTCGGTGTAGCGCATAGCCGCGAACGATTTCGGATCCTCCGATGAGCCGAAGTTGCCCTGACCCTCGATCAGCGGATAGCGGTACGAGAACGGCTGCGCCATCAGCACCAGCGCCTCGTAGCAGGCGCTGTCGCCGTGCGGGTGGTACTTGCCGATCACGTCGCCGACGGTGCGCGCGGACTTCTTCGGCTTGGCGCCCGCATTGAGGCCGAGCTCGCTCATTGCAAAGATGATCCGGCGCTGCACCGGCTTGAGCCCGTCGCCGAGGAAGGGCAGGGCACGGTCCAGCACCACGTACATCGAATAGTCGAGGTAGGCACGCTCGGCGTATTCGCGCAGCGGGATCTGCTCGAAGCCGTGGAAGACGGGGCGGACGGTTTCGTTCATCGGGGGATGGCTCGATCATGAAGCGACGCCACGATTCTACCGGCCGCACGCGCCTGTGCGATGGTTCCATGGCTACAATCATGGTATATACTTCAATGTATATACATGGAGGCACCATGAGCACCGCCCGCGTCTTCAAATCCGGCAACAGCCAGGCGGTTCGCCTGCCGCGGGAGTTCCGCGTCAAGAGCACCGAACTGGAAATCTTCCGTCGCGGCGATGAAATCGTCCTGCGCGAACCGGCCAAGGGCTTGTCGCGCGCTTTCGAGTTGCTGGCAAACCTGCCGGACGATTTCCTCGCCGGCGGTCGCGCAGACACGCCACCGCAGCAGCGCGAGGGCCTCTGATGTCCGCGCGCTACCTGCTCGACACCAATATCTGCATCTACATCCAGCGCCATCGACCGCCCGCTGTGCTGGCGCATTTCGCCAAGATCAAGCCCGGTGATGCGGTTATATCGGTGATTACCTGGGGCGAATTGCTGTACGGCGCCGAGAAAAGCCAGCAACGTGCCAAGGTGACCGCGTTGCTGCGCGAATTCACCACGCTGGTGCCGGTTGCACCACTCCCCGAAGCCGCGGGTGTTACCTACGGCAGCATCCGCGCGACGCTGGAAGCCAAAGGCGAGCCGATCGGGAACAATGACCTGTGGATTGCCGCCCATGCCAAGGCGGCCGGTCTGATCCTCGTCAGCAACAACATGCGCGAGTTCAAGCGCGTCTCCGGGCTGAAGGTGCAGAACTGGGCGGAGTAGCGAAGGCCTGACCCCCGACATCGCCGCTTCCGACTATGCCGCCGACAGTCGCGCAGTCGGCATTGCTTCCGCCGCACGATCTTTGGTCGAAAAACGCGACCACTGGCTCAATCCGCCGGAATGGACCCAGCGCATCCCCGAAGTGGTGCCCGGCTATCCCGACCGCATCGTCGCCCGGTCCGGGTTCGAGGCCGAGCTGAAGAAACGTACCCTGACCAACCTCTACAACGCGCGTCCGGCGTGGCTCGACCATCTGCATCGCGCGCTCGATGCCGCCGTCGCGCAAGCCTATGGCTGGGAGTGGCCGCTGAGCGACGACGAGATTTTGCAGCGGCTGTTTGCGTTGAATCAGGCAAGGGCGGCGCGTTAGGGCAATGCAAGCGTTTGTAGGAGCGACGGATGTCGCGACCATCGAACCCTTCGCCCCGCGTAGCGGGGAGAGGGACAGCTTCGCGAAGCGAAGCAGGGTGAGGGGTGCGGCGTTCCTCGCCGGGTCAGCGTTGAAAAACGAGCCAACATCAAAAGCGCCCCTCATCCGCCCTTCGGGCACCTTCTCCCCGCTGCGCGGGGCGAAGGGCACGATGCTCGCGGCATGAGGTATGTTCGCACCCCTACCGCGTTGACAACCTCCACACCGCACCGCAACATACGCGCCCTGCACCTGCCCGGGTGGCGGAATTGGTAGACGCACTAGCTTCAGGTGCTAGCGGGGGCAACTTCGTGGAGGTTCGAGTCCTCTCCCGGGCACCAGGTCAACAAAAACCCTCGCGAACGCGGGGGTTTTTCGTTTGCGGTGTCGCGTGCGTGACCGGAGCCTGCACGGCTGACGTGTACCATCGCCGCGATGACCAAACCTCCAAGCAAGCGCGGTACTAGCCGCGGCGGCAAGACGCCCGGAAAGTCCGGCGCCGCCAAGTCTTCCGCTCCGTCGCGCGGCCACAAGCCCCAGGCCAAACCGAACCCACGCCCGGGCTGGATACCTGATCCGGCCCTGATGCGTGCGATGGGGGCAGGGCCGGGCAAGGCCACGCCGGGCGGCGGCGATTCCCGCGATCCACAGGCGGCACGCGAAGCGGCGCGCTACGAGCAGCCGATCGCCAGTCGCGAAATGATCGTGCAATTGCTGGCCGCGGCCGATGGCCCGATGGATGCCGGCGAGTTGGCACAAAAACTCGGATTGACCGAACCCGATCGCTTCGATGCATTGAGCAAGCGCCTCGGGGCGATGTTGCGCGACGGCCAGCTGCTGCAGAACCGCAGGGGCGGATTCGCGCCGGCCGCGCGCATGGATCTCATCCCCGGCGTGGTGATCGCCAATCCGGATGGTTTCGGTTTCCTGCGACCCGATGCCGGTGGCGGTGATGACCTGTTCCTGCCGCCGTTCGAGATGCGCAAGGCGATGCACGGCGACCGCGTCCTCGGCAGCGTCACCGGTGTGGATCGTCGCGGTCGTCGCGAGGGCGCGATCGTCGAGGTGCTGGAGCGCCGGCTCAACCGCTTGATCGGCCGCTACACGGTCGAGGGCGGCATCAGTTACATCGTGCCCGACGACAAGCGCATCCAGCGCAACATCATGATCCCGCCGGAGGCGCGCCTCGAGGCGCAACACGGGCAGCTGGTCGTGTGCGAGATCGTGCAGGCGCCCGATGCGCAACGCCCGCCGATCGGCCGCGTGCTGGCGGTGCTCGGCGACAAGCTGACCGCGTCGCTGGCGGTCGAGGCCGCGATCCACGGCCACGAGATCCCGCACGAGTTTCCGCCGCAAGTGCTGGCGGAAGCCACCGCGGTGCCGCTCGAAGTGGATGCCGCGACCGCGGCGAAGCGCGTGGACCTGCGCGCCATGCCGCTGGTGACGATCGACGGCGAGGACGCCAAGGATTTCGACGATGCGGTGTATTGCGAGCCGAACCGCGATGGCTTCCGCCTGGTCGTGGCGATCGCCGACGTCTCGCATTACGTGCGTCCGGGCACGCCGCTGGACGAGGAAGCCACGAAGCGCGCCACATCGGTGTACTTCCCCGGTTTCGTGGTGCCGATGTTGCCGGAGACGCTGTCCAACGGCATCTGTTCGCTGAAGCCGAAGGTCGATCGTCTGTGCTTCGTCTGCGACATGCAGGTCGACCGCAATGGCGAAGTCACCACCTCGAAATTCTACGAAGCGGTGATGAACTCGCACGCGCGCCTGACCTACACGCAGGTGTGGAACGCGGTCGGCGAGGGCATCCCCGAGGAGGATCGCGGACAGGCGCTGGCGCTGGTTGGCCCGTTGCTGCCGCAGATCCAGCGGCTGCACCAGCTGTACCGGATCCTCGACAAGGCCCGGCAGCGCCGTGGCGCGATCGAGTTTGAGACCTCCGAGGTGCGCTTCGTGCTCGGCCCGCAGGGCGAGGTCACGCAGGCCGGCATGATCCAGCGCAACGATGCGCACAAGCTGATCGAGGAATGCATGATCGCGGCCAATGTCGAGGCTGCGAACTACCTGCTCGGCACCCGCATCCCGGCGCCGTACCGCGACCACGACAAGCCGCCGGAAGGCAAGTACGCCGACCTGCTGGAATTCCTCAAGGAGTTCAAGTTGCGGATGCCGCCGTGGGCGAAGGTACAGCCGCGCGACTTCCG
>JBDSFV010000169.1:0-3871 GCA_039919355.1 Luteimonas sp.
GCATCCGAAGCCTTCAACCAGAAGAACATCAACGCCTCGATCGACGAGTCGATCGAGCGCTTCCGTCCGGTGCTCGAGCGCGCCCGGTCGGACCGCGTGCGCGTGCGCGGCTACGTTTCCACCGTGCTCGGCTGCCCCTACCAGGGCGAGGTGCCGGTGCGCGATGTCGTGCGCGTCGCGCAGCGACTGCATGCGCTCGGCTGCCATGAGGTCTCGCTCGGCGACACGATCGGCGTCGGCACGCCTGGCAAGGCGCGCGCCATGCTGCGCGCGGTCGCGACCGAAGTACCGATGGCCGCGCTCGCCGTGCATTTCCACGACACCTACGGCCAGGCGCTGTCGAACATCCTCGCCTGCCTGGAGGAAGGTGTCGCCGTCGTCGATGCCGCGGTCTCCGGCACTGGCGGCTGTCCGTATGCGGAGGGCGCCAGCGGCAACGTCGCCAGCGAGGATGTTGTCTATATGCTGCACGGGCTCGGCATCGACACCGGCATCGACCTCGATGCGCTCGTCGACACCGGCCGTTGGCTCGCCACGCTGCTCGGCCACGACAGCGGCAGCAAGGTCGGGCGTGCGCTCGCTGCCTCATGAACGCCAAACCGCTACCGTCAGGAGCCACGCTGCCGCCGGCCATCGAGGACGCCACGCAAACCCTTGCGGCATTGCACGCGGCCTGCGACGACAACACCCTGCCGGCATCGACACGCACGCTGCTGTCGCAGGCATGCGAAGCATTGCGCGCCGCCGCCGTCGAAGCCGAGGCCGCGCGGCTGCGCTACCACGCCCTGTTCGACGCGGTTCCCGATCCGGTCAGCATCATCGCCTGGGACGGCATCGTGCTCGATCTCAACAAGGCCGGCATGGCCGCTTACAAGCGTCCGCGCGAGGAGATCATCGGCCAGCCGATCGAGGTGCTGAACCCGGACCTGCCCAAGGACCACATGGGACCGGTGTGGGACGCACTGAGCCATGGCGAGACCTACGTGATCGAAGTCACCAACATGCGTGCCGATGGCACCCGCTTTCCGGTCGAGGTGCATTCGGCCAACTTCGATTACGACGGCAGGGCCTGCATCCTCGCCGTCGCCCGCGACCTCAGCGGCCGCGCCGAGGCCGAATTGCATTACCGCGAACTGATGGAGGTGGTCGACAAGGGGATCCTGGTGCGCGACGCCGACGGCCGCATCATCTATGCCAACGCCGCCGCGATCCGCATGTTCGACGTCGAGGAGGGCCTGACGCTCGACGAGGAACTGGGTCCCGGCCGCTGGCAGGTGTTCGACGAAAACGGCGACGAGTTGCAGGAATGCGAATTACCGGAATTCCGCGCCCTGCATTCCGGCAAGGTCGCCGACAGCACCGTGCTCGGTTTCTGCAACCTGCGCCTGCGCCAGCTCACCTGGCTATCGGTGACGTCGGTACCACAGTTCGCGCCGGGCGCGGGCAAGCCCCATCAGGTGCTGTCGCTGTTCAGCGACGTTACCGAACTCAAGCGCGACAGCGCGCTGTTCGACCGCGTGCAGGCACTGGCGCACATCGGTGGCTGGGAATGGGACGCCGGCCGCAACCGCCTGTATCTCAGCGACGAATCGACCCGCATCCTCGGCAGCACGATCGCGCCGGCGTCGATGGACGAGATGCAGGCCTGCCTGGTCGAGCCCGATCGCCGGCAACTGCACGCCGCGATCCAACGCGCGCTCGCCGACGGCAGCGGCTTCGACCTCGAACTGCAGGGCCGCCGCGAGGATGGACACACGTTCTGGGCGCGCGTGATCGGCGAGCGTGAAGGTGGCCAGACGCTGTCGCAGCGCCTGACCGGCACCCTGCAGGACATCACCGGGCGCAGGCAGGCCGAGGAAACCCTGCGCGTGCAGGCGCGCACCGATCCGTTGACCGGCCTGCTCAATCGCGATGCGGTGCTCGGGGAACTCGGCGCCCGCCTGGAAGACGTATCGCTGTCGCGGATCGCGGTGCTGTACATCGACCTGGACCGCTTCAAGGTGGTCAACGACGTGCTCGGCCACGCCGCCGGCGACGAATTGCTGGTGTCGGCGGCGCGCCGGATCAACAACGCGGTCGGCACCGAGGGACTGATCGCGCGCTTCGGCGGTGACGAGTTCCTGGTGGTGTGTACCATCGGCGACGATCCGCAGCGGCCCGAGCGTATCGCCGACATGATCCTCGACGCGTTCGGCGACAGCTTCCGCTTCGACCACGAGGAATTCACCATCACCGCAAGCATCGGCATCGCGCGCGCACCGGACGATGGCGACAAGCCGCAGGTGCTGATCCAGAACGCCGACGTCGCGATGTACGACAGCAAGCGCCGCATCCGCAACGGCTGGCAGGCGTTCACGCCGGCGCTGGCGCAGTCGCAGCAGGATCGGCTGCGGGTAGAAACGCACCTTCGGCGCGCTGCCGACAACAACGAATTCCACCTCGTCTATCAGCCGCAGGTCGACCTGCGCCACGGCCGCATCGTCGCCGCCGAAGCGTTGATCCGCTGGGAGAACCAGCAACTGGGCGAGATGCGTCCGGACCATTTCATCGGCCACGCCGAGGTCACCGGCGACATCGTGCGCATCGGCAGCTGGGTGCTGCGCGAGGCCTGCCGGCAGGTCTGCGCCTGGCGCGAATCCGGGCTCGGCATCGTCCGCGTCGCGGTCAATGTGTCGTACCGGCAGTTCCTCGGCGACGATCTTGCCGAAGTCGTGCGCGGCGCGCTGCAGGAATTCGGCCTGCCCGGCGCGGCGCTGGAGCTGGAGTTCACCGAACGCGTGCTGATCGAGGACGCGCCCGACACGCTCAAGACCTTCGCCGATCTGCGCGAGCTCGGCGTGGTGCTGACCATCGACGATTTCGGCGAAGGCTACAGCGCGCTCAACTACCTGCGGCGGCTGCCGATCCACGGCCTCAAGCTCAGCCAGCTGTTCCTGCAGGGCGTGCCCGGCAACAAGTCCGACGTCGCGGTCTGCCAGGCGGTTGCCGGCATCGCCCGCAGCCTCGGCCTCGGCCTGGTCGCCGAAGGTATCGAATCCCATGCGCAGCGGCAGTTCCTGCTGCAGCTGGGCGTTCCGGTCGGCCAGGGCTTCCTGTTCGCGCCCGGACTGTCGCCCGACGAGTTTGCGCGCCGTCTCGATCGCCCGCTGGCCTCGGCGGAGGCCTGACATGGCGATGGGCATCCGCCCGATCGAAGCGCGCGACGACACCGCGATCGCGACGGTCATCCGCACGGTGATGCCGCAGTTCGGGGCGGTCGGCTGCGGCTTCGCGATCAGCGATCCCGAGGTCGACTGGATGAGCCGCGCCTATGCACAGCCGCGCAGTGCGTACTTCGTGGTCGAGCAGGATGGCGTCGTGCTCGGCGGCGGTGGCGTGGCCCCGCTCGCGGGCGGTGATGCAGACATCTGCGAGCTGCGCAAGATGTACTTCCTGCCGCAGGCGCGCGGGCGCGGTGCCGGCAGCGAGATGATGGCGCGCTGCCTCGGTGCCGCGCGCGGTTTCGGCTTCCGCCAGTGCTATCTGGAGACGCTGCGCGGCATGGACGCGGCGATGAAGCTGTACGAGCGCAACGGCTTTCACCGCATCGACACCCCGCTCGGCGATACCGGGCACGGCGGCTGCAACACGTTCTGCCTGCTCGATCTGTAGGGCGGGTCTCGACCCGCCGCTGTTCTCTGCTCGTTCCCAAGCCGAAAACGGCGGGTCGAGACCCACCCTACGGTAAAATCCGGTTTTTCGCCCCGCAGGAATCCCCATGCAACTCGCCTCCGTCCGCGCCCTCGTCACCGGCGGCGTTTCCGGCCTCGGCTTCGCCGTGGCCCGGCATCTCGTCGCGAATGGCGGCAAGGTCGCGCTGTTCGACGTCAAC
>JBDSFV010000170.1:0-8884 GCA_039919355.1 Luteimonas sp.
GTACAGGCTCTCGCGGCCGAGACCGGTGTCCTTTGCGAGCTTTGCCATACCGCGAGATTTGGCAACATCAGCTACCGCTTGGAGGAAAACACTGGGGTTGTCGTCCTCTAGCGCAGCATTTAGATACTCAGCAATGACCTTCTCGTTGTCGAGATAGTCGGACGCGTCAAACGCAGATAGATTTTTCATGATAGATACGCCTGAATTAGGCCGAGCCACGAAGCGGCTTCGGCCTGAGTGAATCGGCTGCTAGCGAAGCATCAGATCTTTGGCAATCTTCTTGGCCAACTTTATGTCCTGCGACTGGGAAGATTTGGAGCCACCGCACAACAACAAGAATACGAAACTGTCCTTGCGATAGAAGTAAACGCGGTAACCAGGGCCGAAATGCACTCGCATCTCGGAAATGCCATCTCCGACTGCTTCGCAGTCTCCGAGATTGCCTGCCTCAGCGGATCGAATGCGGGAAATGATCCGAGCTTTTCCGATGGGATCGCGCAAGGTCTTCAACCATGCGTCAAATTCATCGGTGCGCAGAAAACTGTTCATACATAGTGTATCCAAGCGGATACATATATCAAGTGCGAAGAACGTTGGCAACGGATGTTCAGGTGTCGGGAACAAGGCGTCAAGCGATTAAAGCGCGAAGGAAATCAGTGGCCTAGCTGATTGCGACGACCTTTGAAAGGGGTGCGACCAGGTGTGCATATCTCGCGAAACGAGGTGATAAGTCTTGGCACCCATAAGCCGCGGTGATAACCGGCGGTTTTGTTCAAACTCCGGCAAGCTTCTGCAGCAGTGCCATCGCCGCGGCGGGGTTGCGCTCCTTGGCGCTGCTGATGAAGTAGACGAACACGTCGCGATGCACGTTGCCGGGCACGGGTGTCGATCCGATGCGTGGCAGATCGCCTGGCTCGTCGCCGGAAGCCCACAGCCGCGCGCGTTCGACCCAGCGTTGCAGTTCGGCGTCGGCATAGCCGATGGCGAGCTCGCTGCGCGAGCGCATCAAGCGCGCATAGGCGAAGTCGGCGGTGAGGTCGGCGAACGAAGGGTGTTCGGCCGAGTCGGTGAACACCGTCGCCATCCGGTGATGGTTGGCGAGGGCGAGGTAACCGGCATCGACGAAGTCCGGATCGCGCACATCGAGCACGTGGCGCAGCCTGCGACCCTCGACCTGTTGCGGCAGCAGCTCGAGGAAGGCCGCAAAGTCCTCGCGATCGAGACGGCGTCCACGCTCGAACTGCCACACAATCGGGCCGAGCTTGTCGCCGAGCGTCGCGAGGTCGCCGAGGAAGGCGTCGATTTGCGCGCCGGTGTTCGCTAGCGTGCGTGACATCGTGATCCGCTGCGGTGCCTTGGCCGAGAACACGAAGTCGTCCGGCGTTTCGTCGCGCCATTTGGCGTACGTCACCGGCTTCTGCGCGCCGTACCAGGTGCCGTTGATCTCGATCGCACTGACGTGGCGGCTGGCGTATTCCAGTTCGCGGCGCTGCACCAGGCCTTTCGGATAGAAATTGTCACGCCACGGCGCGTAGGTCCAGCCGCCGATGCCCACGCGGATGCCGTCGACCGCCTTCGGATTCGCGTCAGACTGGATCACATTGAGCGTCGCGATCACGCCCGCTTACTTGATCGGTTCGTCCAGCATCAGCTCGCGCACGTAGCGTACCGGCGGCGCGCCGTAGGACAGCACCTGGTCGTGGTAGGCCTTGAGGTCGAATTTGTCGCCCAGCTTGGCCTCCATCGCCTCGCGCAGGTCGAACTGTTCCTGCGCGCCGACGAAATAGGTCGGCAGCTGCGCCGAGCTCAGCTGCGCCCGCACCCACTTGCCGGCGGCCTCGCGCTCCTGCTGGAACACCTGCTTCGTCATCAGCGCCATCGTCTGTTCGCGACTCCAGTTGTCGACGTGCACGCCCTGGTCGAGGATCGCATTGGCGATCGTGCGCAGGTAGAACTTCAGCTGCACCAGGCGGAACAGCGGATCGCTGTCCATGTAGCCGGCGTCGGCCATCATGTCCTCGGTGTAGACCGCCCAGCCTTCGGCGAACAGACCCGAGCGCAGCACCGCGCGCAAGGTCGAGGGGAACTGCGCCGAATGCGCGCCTTCGAGGTAATGGCCCGGCATCGCCTCGTGGATCGACAGCAGGTGGATCATGCGGTTGTTGTATTCGCGCAGGAACGAGTCGACCTGTTCCTTGCTCCAGTCGTCCGGGATCGGCGATACCGCGTAGAACGTGTCCAGGCCCTTGTCCAGCGGACCGGGCGAATCGGCATAGGCCACCGCCACGCCACGCTGGAACTCCGGCATCAGGATGATCTTGACCGGATCGTCCGGTACCGTGACCAGGTTCTTCTCGCGCACGAACGCGGTCGCGTCCGCCAGCGCCTGCCTGGCTGCATCCACGACCTTGTCGCGCGCGGGACGCTCGGCGTAGGCCAGTTCCAGCGCCGCCTCGATCGCGTGCTGCTGCTGTGCGTCACTCGGCGCGTCGGGCATTTGCGACGCATTCGGCTTGTCCTTCAGCACGGTGCGGGCGATGCCGTACATCTCGCCGCGCACGCGCTTGAGTTCGGCTTCGGCGCGCTGCTTGATCTCGGCGCGCGACAGTGCCGAGTTGAGCGAGAACTGCAGCTTCTGGTCGTACAGTTGCTGGCCGATGCGGAAGTCGCCCTTGGCGTTCGGCACCAGGGTCTTGTCGAGCCAGGCCTGCTGCCCGGCCACGGCCTTGCGCAGGCTGGCGACGGCGGCGTCGAGGCGCTTGCGACCCTCGCCCGACAATTGTCCGGCGTTGGGCGTGATGAACTCATCGACCAGGCTGAGCACGCCGGCGTTCTGCTTGGCCACCGTCTCGGCGTGGATCTTCGGAACGCGTGCCGGATCAAGGTTCTCGCGCATCTGCGCGAAGATCGCCGGGATCTTCTCCATGCGCGCGGTCGCGGTCTTGAGCCGCTGCGGCATCGGCGCGAATTCGCGCGCCATCAGGTTGTAGATCGCGCCGCCAGCCAGACCGCTGTACACCTGCGGATCCCAGGCCCAGCTTTGCAGCGTGTCCAGGCCCCAGATGTCCGAACGCAGCTGGTTGCGCAGGATCGCCGCGTCGACCTGGTTCTCGCGCGACAACTTGCCGGCGGTCATCGCATCGAGTTCGGCCAGCAGCTGCTTGCTGAAGTCGACCGCCTTCTTGCGGCCGGCGCTGCCGAGGTCGTCGACCTCGGTGTCGAAGCGATGGTCGCCGAGCTGCGTCGCGGCGACCGGATTGAGCTGCATCCAGCCGTCGAGCCAGCGCTTGGACAGGTCGGCGAATTTCGCATCGGCGGCGGCATCCGGTGCAGCCTGCGCGGCGGGCGTCGCGGCGTCGGGTTGCGCCGGCGGCGTGGTCCGCTGGCAGGCGGCGAGGGTGGCGGTCAGGAGGGCAACGGCGAGCAGGGAGCGACGCATGGCAGGGTCTCGGCAAGGCATGGGATCGGCAAGCATAGGCCGGCCGTCACTTGCATGCATGCGTCATCGGTTTACCCTGCGCCGACACCCACGCGGAGCACCTGCCATGACCCACCACGGAAGTTGCCACTGCGGCCGCATCGCCTTCGACCTGGAAGGTGAGGTCAAGGACGTGATCGACTGCAACTGTTCGATGTGCTGTCGCCGCGGCAGCCTGCTCGCCTTCTTTCCGCGCGAGGCGCTGACGCTGACGACGCCAGAAGGCGATTACGGCACCTACCGCTTCAACAAGCAGCAGATCGCGCACCACTTCTGCCAGACCTGCGGCATCGCACCGTTCAGCGAAGGCAGCGATCCGAAGTCCGGTGCGAGGATGGCCTGCGTCAATGTACGCTGCCTGCCGGATGTCGACCTGTCGGCACTCGACGTGCAGCAGTACGACGGCGCTCACTT
This sequence comes from Luteimonas sp., assembly GCA_039919355.1. Taxonomy (GTDB): domain Bacteria; phylum Pseudomonadota; class Gammaproteobacteria; order Xanthomonadales; family Xanthomonadaceae; genus Cognatiluteimonas. The sequence continues at coordinate 3,893 of JBDSFV010000170.1, forward strand.
GTGACGTCGACGGGGGTTGGTGGAGCGAACTCCGCCACCTGCACTGGTGCAGCAGCCGAGCAGGGCCGGAGCGAGACGCTCAGTCGTCCTCTTCCTCGAATTCCACCAATGCGTCGAGGTCGAACGCCAATGCCTCGGCCGCCTCGCGCACCTTGCGCGCGGTGGATGCGTTGGGCGCATTGATCTCGATCTCGTGCGCGTCCGGACCGGTGATGTCGCTCAGGCCGGCGGAGCTGGAATCGGCGTCGTCCATGTGCGTCATCATGTCCGCGACCTCCTCGACATGCTCGATGCCCTCCAGGCTCTGCAGCAGGTTGATCATGGCGCGGGTGTCGTCTTCGCTCCCGGTCAGGCGCAGTCGCAGGGTCGGCATCGGGCTTTCTCGCAGTGGGGTGCGAAGAGCCTAGGGAGGTGAAAGCTAATCCAGCGTGATGGCACCGACGATTTGTGCATGCCCGGCTCGCTGAATGCAGCGCGATTATTGCGCGGGTTTCGGCGGCACGCGCACCGGCAGCGGCACGTTGCACAGATCGATATGGCCGGCCGGCACCTTGTACCAGTCGTCGCGGCGGTTGCGGCGCGATTCGACCACGTCGGCGAACAGCGGCGTGTCGGTACGCAGCCGTTGCAGCGGCGTGCGCTGCGCTTCCGGCACCTCGCTTGCCAGCGTGATCGACTTGATCGGCTCGCGTTGTTCAGGCTTCTCGTAGAAGCCGAGCGGGCCGGTGCCGCGCGGCAGCACCGACAGCAATTCCATGCCCTGCACGACGCGGCCGACCACGGTGATGTTGCGGTCGAGCTGGCGCGGTGACTGCCCGGTGACGACATACAACTCGGTGCCGTTGCTGGAATCCGGCGCGACATCGCGGCCGGCGCCGACCGCGCCATAGCAATGCGCCAGCCAGGCTTCGCCGGACTTCGGATCGCGCCCGGCCGGGAAACCGTTGCTGAAGCCGACCTCCGGTGCCCAGCCGTCGCGGTCAGGCAGCTGGTCGAACGCGACGCCCTGGAGCTTGCGGGTGAACTCCACCGGCAGCGTGACCTTGGCATCGCCGAGCGGACGGCGATCCTTGTCCTCCTCGGCCGGATCGCCCCACTGCACCACGAAGTTGTCCTGCGAGCGATTGATGCTCAGCCCGTTCCAGTAGCCGGCCTTTGCCAGTGTCTTGATGTTGGCCGCGTGCGCCGGTGCGAAATCCGGCGAAAGCTCGATCACCACGCGGCCCGCGGGCAGCTCGAGGTACAGGGTGTTGGCCGGATCCAGCGTGCGCCAGTCGGACGGGGCCGAGGCATCGAGCAGTTCCTGCATCGCCTTCGGTTTGGGCGCATCGGTTTTCGGATCTGCGGCCGCGGCGGGCGCGGTCACGGCGAGCAGCAGGCAAGCGGACAGCAGGCTGGTGGACAGCATGCTGGTGGACGGCAGCGCAACGCGCATCGGCGGGCTTCCTCGGTCAGGTCGCGCGAGTGTAATCGCCGCGCATGAAATTCGCGGGCTGTCCGCTGCCGGTCGGCCAGATGGGCTATTTGTCCTTGCCGCGGCCGGAACCGGATTTCTTGCCACCGCCGTCCTGCTTGTTGACCGTGGCCCAGGCGATGCGCTCGGCATCTTCCTTGGAGCGGCCTTCTTTTTTCTCGCTGCTTTCGATGTGTTCGGCCTGGCGCTTCTGTTTGTCGGTGTAGCTGGATTTGTCGCCGCGCGGCATGTCATTTCTCCTGGGCCGCAAGGGGAGCGACCCGCCCCGACCCTATCGCCGCGGCTGTCAACCGGCCGCGATGGATCGTTGAATCCGCATGACAGCCTTTGTATGACTAGTGGCACATCCACTATAGAGAAGTCGATAGTAGTGTTACCTGCAACCTGGCAGGAGGCGCCATGCGCGAATCCCCACCCCCATCCGCGGATCCCGAGCTCACCGGGCAGCAACTGCGCAAGTTCCAGAAGGAACTCAGCGCGGGCACCGTTTCGCTGGCGCTGCTGGCCGTGCTCGGCGCGGCCGCGGAGCCGATGTACGGCTACCAGATCGCCAAGCGCCTGCAGCAGGTCGGCGACGGCGTGCTCGCCGGCAAGCAGAGCGCGCTCTATCCGGTGCTGCGCAACCTGGAATCCGCCGGCCTGCTCGGTAGCCATGTCGAGCCGTCGATGGCGGGCCCGCCGCGCCGCTATTACCGCATCACCGCCGCCGGACAGGAGGTCCTGCGCGAATGGACCGCCGCCTGGTGCGCCACCCGCGATTCCGTCGATTCCGTCCTCCAGGGCCACACCCCATGAACAGCATGCCGAACGCCATGCCGACCACGATCCCTTCCTATCTCGACCAGCTGCGCGCGGCGCTCACCGACGCCGACCCGGCACTGGTGCAGGACGCGCTGTACGACGCCGAGGAATACCTGCGCTCGGAGCTCGCCGAGAACCCCGGAAAGTCCGAAGCCGAGGTCATCGCTTCGGTCGCCGGCAGCTACGGCGCGCCTGAGGAAGTCGCGGAGATCTACCGCGACACCGAGATCAAGGTGCAGACCGCCTTGCGCGCGCCGCCGCCGCCGCCGCGCAAATCGTGGCTGGGCCGCTTCTTCGGCGTCGCCGCCGAACCGCGCACCTATGCCGCGCTGTTCTACATGGTGCTGGCGCTGGCCACCGGCATCTTCTACTTCACCTGGGTGGTGGCGGGCATCAGCATCTCGGCCGGATTTTCCGTGCTGATCATCGGCATTCCGGTGGTGATCCTTTATTTCGGCTCGGTGCGGATCCTGTCGCTGGTCGAGGGCCGCATGGTCGAGGTGATGCTCGGCGAGCGCATGCCGCGGCGGCCGCTGTACAGCGCGCGCGGCAAGCCGTGGCTGGAACGGATCAAGGACATGTTCATCGACCCGCGCACCTGGTCGACGCAGCTGTACTTCCTGGCGATGCTGCCGCTGGGCATTGCGTATTTCACCCTTGCGGTGACCTTGGTGAGCGTGTCGCTGGCGTTTATTGCCGCACCCTTTGCGTGGTACTTCGGGCATTTCGACGTGGACATCGGCATCTACGTCGATCCTTCGACACCGTATCTGGTGCCGTTCCTGCTGCCGCTCGGGATACTGATGCTGTTCGCCACGCTGCACCTCGCCCGTTTCGTCGGCAAGTGGCACGGGCAGCTCGCCAAGCATCTGCTGGTGAAATCGGCGCAGTACAGCTGACTGCCTGCGCCGGCAACAGGGCCCGACAGAGCAATCCGCCGGACCTTCGTAATGCAGTCAACGGCGACCTACTTCGCGTACTTGCCGATGAAGTCGCGCACCCGCGGATAGACCTCGGTGCGCCAGCGCTTGCCGCTGAAGATGCCGTAGTGGCCGGCACCGTCGACGGTCATGTGCGCGTGGTCGGCTTCGGCAATGCCGGTGCACAGCGCGTGGGCCGCACGGGTCTGGCCCTGGCCGGAGATATCGTCGAGTTCGCCCTCGATCGTCAGCAGCGCGGTGCCCTGGATCGCCGGCGGCGTGACGCGCGTGCCGGCGACATCCCACAACCCGCGTGGCAGCAGGTGCTGCTGGAAGACGATGCGGATGGTGTCGAGGTAGTACTCGGCCGGCATGTCGAGCACGGCGTTGTACTCGTCGTAGAAGCGGCGGTGCGCGGCGGCGTCGTCGAGGTCGCCCTTGAGCAGGTCCTGGTAGAAATCCCAGTGCGACTGGAAATGGCGCTCCGGATTCATCGCCATGAAGCCGGCATGCTGCAGGAAGCCCGGGTACACGCTGCGGCCACGACCCGGGTAGGAACTGGGTACATCGTGGATGACATTGGTCTCGAACCACCACAGCGGCTTCTGCGTGGCGAGGTTGTTGACCGCGGTGGGCGACTGACGGGTGTCGATCGGCCCGCCCATCATCACCAGCGAACGCGGCGTCGGCTCGCCACGCGCGGCCATGAGCGAGACCGCCGCCAGCACCGGCACCGTCGCCTGGCAGACGCTGATGACGTGCAGGTTCTCCGCGCCGATTTCGCGGATGAAGCGTTCGATCGTCGTGACGTAGTCGTCGAGGGTGAAGGGACCTGCGGATGCCGGCACCATGCGTGCGTCGATCCAGTCGGTGATGTAGACCTTGTGGTCACGCAGCAGCGTGCGCACGGTATCGCGCAACAGGGTGGCGTGGTGGCCGGAGAGCGGCGCGACCACCAGCACCGGCGGATCGTCCTTGAGCCCGGCGATGTTGCCCGCGTCATCGCTGTAGCGCTTGAAGCGCAGCAGGCGGCAGAACGGCGTGCGCAGGACTTCCTTCTCGATCACCGGATAGTGCTGGCCATCGATGTCGATCTCATGGATATCGAATTCGGGCTTTTCGTAATCCTTGCCGATGCGGTACATCAATTCGTAGCCGGCGGCGATGCGCGGTGCCTCGGGCATGCCCGCCAGCCAGCTGCCGGGCGCCGAGAACGTCTTGGCGCCGGCTTCGGCCCAATAGGTGAAGGGCGCCATGCCGGCGCGCCAGAGTTCGTGGAACTGATACAGCAGCATCGAAGATCCCCCGGTGTTGCGCCGCAGCATAGCGCAGGTGGCCCGCCGAAACCTGGGCGTTTAACGTGACAGTCGCGGCAGTTTCAGTCGCCGGTTTCCAGCGCCGTGGCCGCATCGCGCAAGCCCGGTGAAAGCCAGCAGTGCGAGCCCAGGGCGGCAAATCCGGCGGCCTGGAAGCGTTGGCGATAGAAACTGGCACGGCGCGACTGGAACTCGTGCTCGTCGCCCTCGGCGCCGTCCTCGCGGGTGAAGGTCTCGAGGAAGGCAACGCCGCCGCAGAGTTCGGCCAGACCGGGCAGGCCGCGGTCGAGCTCGCGCGTCGGCAGGTAATGCAGCACGTCGCTGCAGACCAGCAGGTCGACCGGCGGGCATGGGCGCAGCATCGAAAAGTCGCCGAAGCGGGCGAAGTGCAGGTTGCGCACGCGGCCGTGGCGCGCGATCGCGTACTGGCTGCTGTCGAAGCCGAGGTAGTCCAACTTGGGACGCAGTTTGCGCAGGGGTG
>JBDSFV010000171.1:0-13747 GCA_039919355.1 Luteimonas sp.
ATTGCCTGTCGCGACGCAAGGTAGAGGAGACCGCCGAGTTCCTGGCCCAGCAAGGCATCACTGCCCTGCCCTACCACGCAGGCATGGACGCAACAAAACGCGCCGCCAACCAGCGCCGCTTCCTGCGCGAGGACGGCGTGGTGATAGTGGCGACGATCGCCTTCGGCATGGGCATCGACAAACCGGACGTGCGCTTCGTCGCACACCTGGACCTGCCGAAGTCGCTGGAAGGCTATTACCAGGAAACCGGTCGCGCCGGCCGCGACGACGAACCGGCAGAAGCGTGGCTCGCCTATGGCCTGGGCGATGCCGTCCTGCTGCAGCGGATGATCGAGGATTCCGATTCCGGCGAGGAGCGCAAGCGGCTGGAGCGACGCAAGCTCGATGCCCTGATCGGCTATTGCGAATCCACCGGCTGCCGCCGCCAGACCCTGCTGGCCTACTTTGGCGAAACGCATCCGGGCGCATGTGGCCACTGCGACAATTGCCTGCAGCCCCCGCAAAGCTGGGACGGCACGGTCGCCGCGCAGAAGGCATTGTCGTGCGTGTACCGCAGCGGCCAGCGCTTCGGCGCCGCGCACGTGATCGACGTGCTGCGTGGCGCCGACACTGCCAAGGTGCGACAACACGGACACGGCACGCTCAGCACCTACGGCATCGGCAGCGACCTGGATGCGAAGCAGTGGCGCAGCGTGTTCCGCCAGCTGGTCGCCGCAGGGCTGCTGGACGTCGATATCGAAGGCCACGGCGCCTTGCGCCTGACCGCTGCGAGCACACCGCTGCTGCGCGGCGAGCGCACACTGTCGCTGCGCGCGGAACCGCCCGCGCAAGCCCGCAAGCGCGAGCGCGTCCCGCGTAGCGGTGTACCTGCCGTGGAGCTTCCCGCCGACGCCGCGATGCGGTTCGACTCCTTGCGCAGCTGGCGCGCAGAGACCGCGCGCACCCAGAACGTTCCGGCCTATGTAATCTTCCACGACAGCACCCTGCGTGCGATCGCGCTGCAACAACCACCGGACCTGGATGCGCTTGCCGGCGTCAGCGGCATCGGCGCGGGCAAGCTGGAACGCTATGGCCGCGCGGTGCTCGAGGCACTTTCCGCAAATCTTTGAAGAAATGGTGGTCGTGGTGGATTTGAACCATCGACCAGAGGCCTGAGTCCGCTGCGGAGAGAGATCGCGCCAGAAACGATAGATGCCGATCGCCGATCCGCGCCAGTTGGGATGGGAGATGTTAGCGACTGCGGCGCTCAGATTGAGATACAGCATGGCACCTGCAGCAACTGGTGCAGGAGTTGGTCGAGATTGGCGCGGATGCCGTGATGCAGTGCCGTCGATTGCATGTTCGAAGACCCGGTTGCCAGACGGCGCTGTGGTGTCAGACGCGAAACCCGGTGCAATCCTTGCGCCAATGGTCAGGGAATGTCGTTGACGTGTCCGGCGCTGCCGAGGTGTTCGATCACCACCGGTTCCAATCCCGCCAGTCCGGCGGCACGTCCCGCCGCCAGCGCGACATCGGGACTTTGTCCCTGCACCCACGCCTGTTCAAGGGCGATCAATGCGCCCACCCGGTTTGCACTCCCGCAGTGGATGAGCACGGGGCCACGTGAGCGGGCGTCCTCCATCTCCTCGCTGAAACGGGTGACCGTCTCTGGTGTCAGCTCCTGGGCGCCTGATACAGGGATGCTCACATAGCGCATGCCTGCGGCTGCGACGGCGTCCGCTTCGTCGAACTCCGAAGCTTCGGACGGATGGCGCAAATTGATAATCGTGCGCATCCCATTGCGAGCCAGTGCAGCCAGCTCCGCTTCGTTGGGCTGGCCGGCGCTGTAGACGCCATTTCCGACCGGACGAATGTGGGTCATGTGTTTCCTGTCCTGGTTATGGGGGCAAGCCGGCCAGCATCGCGTAGGCGAGGCTCTGCGGAATCAGCATGATGGTGACAATCACGGCTGCGACGAGGTCGTTGCCGAGCACCCCGTGGTCGTAACTGCGCGCCCATTTGACGGCGGGTACCCATCGCTCCAAACGCGTGAGACTGCGCAGACGCCACGATCGAACGTCGCAAGTCATTCGCCCGTCCCCGGCAGCGCCCGCACCTTCATGCCTTGGGCGCGCAGTAGGCGTCGTACAACGCCTGCATCACACCCAGCGCAGGCCCGTCCGCCAGCGAGTAGAAGATCGTTTGCGACTGTCGGCGGGTGGTTACCAGCGCCAGTTCCCGCAGCACCGCCAGATGCTGCGACAGCGCCGACATGCTCAGGCCGACCTGCTGTTGCAGCTCGCCCACCGATGCCTCGCCGTCAACCAACCGGCACATCACCATCAGCCGCGCGGGATGCGCCAGGGCCTTGAGAAGATCGGCGGCAGCGACAGCATGCGTGGCCATCTCCGCGGCACCGGGTAGTTCGCGCAAGGGCGCTTTAGCCGGCTTCGATCTTGCAACACCTCTGGTACGGGCAGGTTTGGTAGCCATGGTTGACATTAATGTTAGCAAACGCTAATTTAGCAATAACTTGAATTCAATGCAAGAGGCCCGTGATGAATCCCCAAGTCGAATCCTTCCGCGATCCACTGACCTCCACCTTCAGCTACGTCGTGTATGACGCGCCGGGCGGGCATGCGGCGATCATCGATCCGGTGCTCGACTACGACGGCCCCTCCGCGCGAACAAGTACCGCGTTGGCGAAGCGCCTGCTGGCGTTCGTGCGCAAGCACGACCTGAAGGTCGACTGGATCCTGGAGACGCATGCCCACGCCGACCACATGAGCGCCGGCGGCTATCTGCGCGACCTGCTTGGCGCGAGGCTGGCGATCGGGCGCGGCGGCATCACCGTGCAGGAGCGCTTCAAGCAGCTGTTCAATCTCGACCCGGACTTCGTGGCCGACGGCAGCCAGTTCGATCATCTGTTCAACGAGGGTGAAGCCTTCACGATTGGGGGACTGACCGGCCACACATTGGCAACACCCGGCCATACCGACGACAGCCTCACCTACGTGATCGGCGATGCCGCCTTCATCGGCGACACCCTGTTCGCACCCGATACGGGCACGGCGCGTTGCGATTTCCCTGGTGGCGATGCGCACAAGCTCTACGACTCGATCCACAAGATCTTCGGGTTGCCCGCTGACACGCGGATCTTCCTGTGTCACGACTATCCGCCCGGCGACCGCGAGCCGGCTGCGCAGACGTCGGTCGCTGCGCAGGAAACCAGCAACGTGCATGTGCGTGACGGTGTCTCGGAGGCCGACTTCGTCCGCATGCGTAACGAGCGCGATGCCTCTCTGCCCGAGCCAAAACTGATCCTGCCCGCCCTTCAGGTGAATATCCGCGGCGGGCGGTTGCCGCCTCCAGATGGCAACGGCATCAGTTACCTGCACCTGCCGTTGAACCAGATCGGGCGAGACGCATGAGCCGATCCATGCCTGTCCTGACGGCTGCCAGTTTGCAGACTGGCGCCCCCTCGCCCGCCTGCCCGGCCCGGCATCCGGCAGCCCGGGCAGGCGCCCACAGCCCGTCAACGTTTTGACCCTTATTCCTTCAACTGGAGATCTCCATGAGCCTTGAACGTGCCGTAATGGCCTTTGCCGGCGTGATGATCCTCATCAGCGTCGCCCTGACCCAACTCGTATCGCCGTGGTGGTGGCTGCTGACCGCGTTTGTCGGCCTGAACCTGCTGCAGTCCAGCTTCACCGGCTTCTGCCCGGCCGCGATGGTCATGCGCAGGCTCGGCGTCGGCATGGGCGTCGCCGCCGGCTGCCACTACAAGTGACCCGGACCCAGGGACCGCGAACAGCATGATCACGATGATGCGGATGCGCACGATCCTCGCCACTGGCGTGCTGCTGATATTGGCGGCCTGCGGCAGCGACCCGGCGGTGCCGGTGCTGCCGCCGCTGCCCAGGCTCGACACCGTCAGCGTGCAGGCCGCCAGCAATACCAGCGGCCGCGGCTGGGATGGCGTGGTCGAGGCGGTGCAGCAGGCCGCATTGACTGCGCAGACCGCCGGCCGCGTCACTGTGGTCAACGTCGATGTCAATGATCGCGTGGCCAAGGGCGATGTGCTGCTGCGCCTGACCGCGGTCGAGCAGCAGGCCGGCGCGAACACCGCCCGCGCGCAGTTGCGCGCGGCGGAGGCGGCGGCCACAGAAGCGGACGCGAACTACCGCCGCTACGCCGCGCTAGGGCCCGCACAGTACGTGTCGCGCGCACAGATCGACCAGGCGCGCGCGGCCCGCGACAGCGCCGCCGCCGCGCGTGATGCGGCGCGGGCGCAGTTGGCGCAGGCAGGCCAGCAAACCGAGTACACCGTGATCCGCGCGCCGTTCGCCGGCGTCGTCAGTGCGCGCCAGGTGCAGCCGGGCGAGAGCGTGGCGCCAGGTCAGCCGTTGATGTCGGTGTATGCGCCCGGTGCACTGCGCATCGAGGTGCAGGTGCAGCAGTCCGACGCCGTGGCGATCCGCGCCGCGAACCGCGCCGAGGTGGTGCTCGCCGATGGGCGCCGCGTCGATGCCGCCGAGGTGACCGTGTTTCCGGCCGCCGATCCCGCCACCCACAGCGTCGGCGTGCGCGTGACGCTACCCGACATCGCGCAGGCGCCGCAGCCCGGCGCGACCGCCAAGGTCGTGTTCCCGATCAGCGCCGGTACCGGCGAGCGCGTGCTGCGGATTCCGGCCAGCGCGCTGGTGCAGCGCGGCGAGGTCAGCGGCGTGTATGTGCTGGGCGGCAAGCGTCTCGCCCTGCGCCAGTTGCGGCTCGGCCAGCGGATCGGCGACCAGGTCGAGGTCATCGCGGGGGTGAAAGCCGGCGAGACCATCGCCGCCGATCCGGTCGCCGCGGTGCAGGCGCTCACGGCGCAGCGCAAGGCCGTTGCCGGAGCCGGATATGAGTGACCCCGCTCCGCCCCCCCGGCTGGGACTGTCCGGCCGCCTCGCCGCCGCATTCCAGGCCAACCCGCTGACCCCGGTCCTGGCGCTCATGGGCCTGCTGCTGGGCCTGGTCGCGGTGCTGATCACCCCGCGCGAGGAAGAGCCGCAGATCGACGTGACCATGGCGAACGTGTTCGTGCCGTTCGCTGGCGCCAGCGCGCGCGACGTCGAGCAGTTGGTCAGCACGCCGCTGGAGCAGAAGCTGTCGGAGATCGAGGGCGTCAAGCACGTCTATTCGATCAGCCGGCCCGGCATGGCGGTGCTGACCGTCGAGTACACCGTCGGCGTCGAGCGCCAGCCGGCGATCGTGCGTCTGTACAACCAGGTGTTTTCCAACCAGGACTGGCTGCCGCCGGGGGTGGGCGTGGGCCAGCCGCTGATCAAGCCAAAGGGCATCGACGACGTGCCGGTGATGAGCCTGACGCTGTGGACCGACGATCCGCAACGCGGCGCCACCGAGCTGGCCGAGGTCGCGCACACGCTGGAAACCGAAATCAAGCGCGTCAATGGCACCCGCGACGTGTACACCATCGGCGCGCCCGACCGCGTGGTCGCGGTGACCCTGGACCCGGCCAAGCTTGCCGCCTACGGCCTGACCGTGTCCGACCTGTCGCAGGCGCTGCAGGCCGCCAGCGCGGTGCGCCAGGTCGGCGAGCGCGTCGGCCCGCAGGGCGCGGTGCCGGTCACCGCCGGACAGTTTCTGGTCGATGCCGATGCCGTCGCCGACCTGGTGATCGGCCTCGACGGCGGCCGTCCGTTGCGCCTGGGCGATGTCGCCGAGGTGCGCGCCGGCGCCGATGTCGCCACGCGTTACGCCTGGCACGGCGCGCCCGCTGGACGCGCCGGTCCCGCGTCCGGGCTCGCCCCCGCGGTGACGATTGCGGTGGCCAAGAAACCCGGCAGCAACGCCGCCGATATCACCGGCGCGATCACCCGCCGCATCGAGCAGCTCAAAGGCGAACTGATCCCCGAGGGCGTCAGCGTCACCATCACCCGCGATTACGGCCAGACCGCGACCGACAAGGCGATGAAGCTGATCCAGAAACTGGTGCTCGCCACCGGTTCGGTGGTGCTGCTGGTGCTGTTCGTGCTGGGCTGGCGCGAGGCGATCGTGGTCGGCAGCGCGGTGGTGCTGACGCTGGCGCTGACGCTGTTCGCATCGTGGGCGATGGGCTTCACCCTCAACCGCGTCTCGCTGTTCGCGCTGATCTTCTCGATCGGCATCCTCGTCGACGACGCCATCGTCGTGGTCGAAAACATCCACCGGCACATGGCGCGCGGCGGCAAGACCCTGCGCGAGGCGATCCCGCCGGCGGTCGACGAGGTCGGCGGCCCGACCATCCTCGCGACCTTCACCGTGATCGCGGCGCTGATGCCGATGGCGTTCGTGACCGGACTGATGGGGCCGTACATGCGCCCAATCCCGATCAACGCCTCGGTCGGCATGCTGCTGTCGCTGGCGATCGCGCTGATCGTGACGCCGTGGCTGTCACTGAAGCTGCTGGCGCGGCACCACGGTCCGGGCCACGCCGGTGATGACCACGCCGATCAGGGGCACATTGCTGCTGCCGAGGGTGGCGAGGAGACCCGCCTGCACCGCTGGTTCGGCAAGGTCATGCGTCCGTTCCTCGATGGCAAACGCGGTGGCCGCAGCCGGCTGATGCTGTTCGGCAGCATGGCCGGGCTGGTCGTGCTCGCCGCGTCGCTCGCGGTGGTGCAGCTGGTGGTGCTGAAGATGCTGCCGTTCGACAACAAGTCCGAGCTGCAGGTGGTCGTCGACCTGCCCGAAGGCCGCACGCTGGAGGACACCAATGCGCTGCTGACCGAGCTCGCGGCGGTGGTCGACGCCGTGCCCGAAGTGCTCGACTACCAAGGCTACGCCGGCACCTCGGCGCCGATGAACTTCAACGGCCTGGTCCGGCAGTATTTCCTGCGCAGCGGCAGCAACGTCGGCGACCTGCAGGTCAACCTCGTCGACAAGCACGAGCGCAAGCGCCAGAGCCACGAGATCGCGCGCGCACTGCGTCCGGCACTGGCCGCGGTCGGCCAGCGCCATGGCGCCTCGGTCAAGGTGGTGGAAGTGCCGCCCGGACCGCCGGTGCTGTCGCCGGTCGTGGCCGAACTGTACGGCCCCGACTACGCGCGCAGCCGCGAGCTCGCGCTGGAGCTGGAGCAGCGTTTCCGCAACACCGACGGCATCGTCGACATCGACACCAGCGTCGAAAGCGCTGCACCGCGCGAGACGCTGGTCGTCGATCGCGCCCGTGCCGCGCGCCTGGGCGTGCCGCAGTCGGCGATCGCCGATGCGCTGGCCGCGGCAGTGTCCGGGTTGGATGCGACCTACGTCCACGACGGCGCATCGAAGTACCCCCGCCCGGTGCGCCTGCGCCTGCCGGCGGCCGAGCAGGCCGACATCGAGCGCCTGCTGAGCTTGCGCGTGCGCGGCGGCGAGGGACAACTGGTGCCGCTGTCGGAACTGGTCACGGTGGAGCGGAGTGCCTGGGACGGCGCGATCCACCACAAGGACCTGCTGCCGGTCGTGTACGTGACCGGCGACGAGGCCAGCGACATCGACAGCCCGCTGTACGGGATGTTCGACCTGGTCGGGCAACTCAACGACGCCACCGTCGGCGGGCAGAAGATTTCCCAGACGTTCATTGCCCAGCCGCAGGACACCAGCGACTTCGCGATCAAATGGGATGGCGAGTGGCAGATCACCTACGAGACGTTCCGCGACATGGGCATCGCCTACGCGGCGGGCATGGTGCTGATCTATTTGCTGGTGGTCGCGCAGTTCCGCAGCTACCTGGTACCGCTGGTGATCATGGCGCCGATCCCGCTGACCGTGATCGGGGTGATGCCCGGCCATGCGCTGCTCGGCGCGCAGTTCACCGCGACCTCGCTGATCGGCATGATCGCGCTGGCCGGCATCATCGTGCGCAATTCCATACTGCTGGTGGACTTCATCAACCAGTCGGTGGCCGAGGGCCGTGCGCTGGACGACGCGGTCATCGAGGCTTGCGCGGTCCGCGTCAAACCGATCGTACTGACTGCTGTCGCGGCGATGATGGGGGCGTTCTTCATCCTCGACGACCCGATCTTCAACGGCCTCGCGGTCTCGCTGATCTTCGGCATTCTGGTCAGCACCGTGCTGACGCTGGTGGTGATCCCGTTGCTGTACTACACCTTGCTGGCGGCCAAGGCGCGGCGCGCGCCGGCCGCTGATGCTCGCTCCTCATGAGCACCGTCCGATGACCCCAAAGACCGATCCGCATGACCGTGGAGCGCACGGCTTGTCGAAGTTGGTCTGGGTCACCCGCATGCAAGCGCCCGTAACGCCAACCGTGGATCTCGACGCTGCCGAAGGCGTGCGCATGCAGACGAAGCTGTTCACGCGCACGGCGTCTCCGTCGCCGCAGGTTTTCAGGAGGTCCTGCTCATCGCCAGCGTCCCCCTCAGCGACGAAAAGTGGCGACCCTTCTCTGAAGGTGAGCTGGTGACCGTGTCGGCGGGTCGGCTTGTCGGGTCCGGCTTGGCTTGAGTGTCATCATGGATTTCGCACCGACCGAAGCCCGTCTTTTGCAGCTCGATCTGCGTAGACAGGATCTGATCTTCACATCATGGAGAACCGTCCGATGAGCACAGAAATACCGATCCGCGTTACCCTCGAGCAGGAGAGCGACTACGCCTTCCGCATCACGTTCGACGACACCGCGCTGCAGCCGATGCTGAGCGATGAATCGCCGCCGCTGGGTCAGGACCGCGGCCCGAACCCGTCGCGCCTGCTGCTCGCCAGCGTGGCCAATTGCCTGGTGGCGAGCCTGCTGTTCGCGCTACGCAAGCAACATAACCAGCCCGGCAAGCTGCGCGCGGAAATCACCGCCAGCCTGATGCGCAACGCCGAGAGGCGCTGGCGCATTCCGCAGGCCTTCGTCGAGCTGCAGTTGCCGGAGGGCAACGAGCACTACCAGCACCTCGACCGCGTACTGGAGCAGTTCGAGGAATTCTGCATCGTCACGCAAAGTGTCCGCCAGGGCATCGACGTGCAGGTCACGATCAAGGATGCACATGGCCGCGTCCTGCTCGGCGACAAGAGCTTCGAGGCCGGTTCATGAGCGGGCCGGCAATGCCCTTGGGCAGGCTGCCGCATCGCGTCTCGCCCACCTGGCTTCACCCCTGGAGATTTGCCATGGTTCGTCTGATCGTGTTGTCGCTCCTGCTGTTCGCAGCGCCCGCGTGGGCCGCCGATGCCCTGGATACCAAGGCATTGGCGTCGCTCCCGAATCTCGCCAATCCCGCACCCAATCTCGCCACCGCCGGGCGACTGCAAGCCAAGGACATCCCGGTCCTCGCAAAAGCTGGCGTCCGCCATGTGATCGACCTGACTGTCGACAGCGAAACCCCCGATTTCGACGAGGCCGTCGCCGTACGCAATGCCGGCATGCAGTACCACAACCTGCCGATCCGCGGCGCCGAGGATCTGACGCCGGACAATGCCGCGAGATTTGACCGTCTCATCGCCGATGTCGGTTCCGCACCGACCCTGGTCCACTGCAGCAGCAGCAACCGCGTCGGCGCGATGGCGGCGTTGCGCGCGGCCTGGATACAGGGCCAACCCGTCGAGGCGGCGCTGGCGGAAGGAAGGCGCTGGGGATTGAAGGCTCTGGAGCCCGCGGTGCGCGAACGGCTGTCGGCATCGGCGGCTGCCACCAAGGCGTCTGTTCCCAAGCCGGTTGGCACGCAGCAGTTCCCCCGCATCGAAGGGGCCGGCGGCGTGTATGCGCTGCCCGCAGGCGTGGACATGCCCGCCGTGGATGTCGTCCATCGGTTGCTGATCGATGCGACCACCGCCGAAACGACGGCGGCCGGAAACAACCGCCATCTCGACGCGGCGGCGCGCGCGGTGAACCTGTACGCGCTGGCCAAGGTGCCGACAGACAATTTGAAGGTCGCGATTGTCGTGCATGGCAAGGCAACACCCTTGGTGCTGAGCGATGCCAGCTATCGCCGGCAGTTCAACAAACCAAATCCTGATGCCACATTGATCGCGCAGCTGCATCGCGCCGGGGTAGATATCTTCGTATGCGGCCAGGCGCTCAGCCATCAGGGCCATGCGGTCGCGGACGTGCGCGATGACGTCCGGGTTTCGTTGTCGGCGATGACCAAGCTGGTCGACCTGCAGGCGGCGGGCTACGGGTTGATTCCATGACGCCGGCGCTTCGAGCGCTCGTCACGAACGAATCCCAAACCCATTGATAGCCTGCAGCACAAACCCCGAGGAAAAATCACGATGCGCTATGCACTGATGTTGATGATGTTGCTGTCGGCCTCCTCCACGATGGCCGGGACGCTGCATGTCTATGGGCCCGGCGGGCCGGCGCCGGCGATGAAGGAGGCCGCCGAAGTATTTTCCAACGCCCACAAGATCAAGGTCGAAGTCACTGCCGGTCCCACTCCGGAATGGAAGGAGAAGGCGAGCAAGGATGCGGGCGTGATCTTCAGCGGCTCGGAATCGATGATGACCGACTTCCTGACAGCGTTCCCCGATCTCGATCCAGCCTCGGTAAGACCGCTGTACCTGCGTCCGTCGGCGATCCTGGTGCGGCCCGGCAACCCCAGGCACATCAAGGGAGTGCACGACCTGCTGACACCGGGACGACGCATCCTGGTCGTGCAGGGCTCCGGACAGGGCGGACTCTGGGAGGATGTGGCGGGACGCAAGGGCGACATCCGCACGGTGCGTGCCATGCGCGCCAACATCGTGAAGTTCGCGGGCAACAGTGGCGAGGCGAAGCAGGCGTGGCAGGCCGACCCTTCGCTCGATGCCTGGCTGATCTGGAACATCTGGCAGGTCGCCAACCCGAAGCTTGCCGATCTCGTCGAGATCGAGCCGGAATACCGCATCCATCGCGATGCCGGCGTGGCGTTGACCCGGCGTGGCCAGAGCAATCCGCATGCGCAGGCTTTCGTTGATTTCCTTGCCTCACCAAAGGGTGCAGCGATCTTTGCAAAGTGGGGCTGGATGACCACTGCCGCGAGCCCCTGACAGACACGCAAGCACGTGCACGCCGACGCTTCATCCCTCCACTGCAGGAACACACATGCTCTACATCAAGCAAACACCAAAATCCGTCGATCAGGCATTCCAGGACCTGGAGGCCTCGATCAAGCAGCACGGCTTCGGCCTGCTCCACCATTACGACTTCAAGCAGACCTTGAAGGAAAAAGGTTTCGACCTGCCGAACGAGTGCCGGGTGCTGGAAGTCTGCAATCCGAAGCAGGCATGCGAAGTGCTGCATATGGACATGGCGATCAACATGGCCCTGCCCTGCCGCATCTCGATCTACGAGGAGGCGGGAAAGACGTTCATCGGCATGATCCCGCCGTCCACGCTGCTGGGCCTGATCTCCCCGTCTGCGGAGTTGCTGGATCTTGCTCAAGGCGTGGAGCGTACGACCCGGCAGATCATCGACGACGCCATATGAGTCAGCTCAAGAATCCGGGCAGCAAGATCTCTCGCTGGGGCGTTGGTGCCCGCCAGGCAGTTTCAAGTTGACTGAGTGGTGGAGCGGAGAATGATTCGAATCATCGACCAAAAGATTGCGGGAAAATCGACGAGCAGAGAAAAGGCCAGCTTTTTATGCTGTTTTACGTCTTTTCTCTGATCCAAAATCAACGATTCAAGCCACTGATTTCTTGTCAGATTCCGAAAAGCGCTCACACGACCCGGGCCAGTTCACTGCGCCTAGCAGTGTGGACTTCAAACTTTTGACCAAAACGTCGATTATCCAAGTCCGGCTGGGCTTACCCCGCAGTGCGTCGGGCCCAAGGCCCATCAGGTCCCGCGGGCACGCTGCTCGAGGATCCAAGCGTCCACTTCCTGCTCCAGCAGCGTCAGCGGCACGGTGCCGGTGAGCAGTACGCGGTTGTGAAACTCGCGCGGATTGAACCGGTCGCCCAGTGCGGTGCGCGCCTTGTCGCGCAGGCGGATCATCTCCAGCTGCCCGATCTTGTAGGACGTGGCCTGGCCGGGCATCACCACATAGCGGTCGACTTCCGACGGGGGAATGCCGTAGTCGATGGCCTGCTGGCGGGTCCAGCGCTTGGCGTGCAGGCCGGTGTCCACTACCAGCCGGCGG
The DNA here is from genome assembly GCA_039919355.1 of Luteimonas sp. Taxonomy (GTDB): domain Bacteria; phylum Pseudomonadota; class Gammaproteobacteria; order Xanthomonadales; family Xanthomonadaceae; genus Cognatiluteimonas. The sequence goes on from JBDSFV010000171.1 coordinate 12,065, forward strand.
GCGCGGAACAATTCCGCGTCCAGCTGGCCGAGCAGGCCCTGCGGGTCGCCTTCGTACCAGTTTTCTTCCTTGGCCAGCCGCTCGGCATACAGCGCCCAGCCTTCGCTGAAGGCGGAGATCCCGCCGAACGCGCGCGTCTGCCGGAACTTCGGCAACGCCTTGTTCTCGACCGCGAGCGCGCCCTGGAAATGATGGCCCGGCACGGTCTCGTGGTAGACCAGCGTGCGCAAGCCAAAGCGCGTCAGCCGATCCTTGCGCAGCGGCATCTGGTAGACGCCCGGGCGCGACCCGTCCAGCGGAGGCGCGGTGTAACTGGCCGCAGCGCTGGCCCAGCGGTACTCGGGATAGGGCCGGGCGATGACCGGGGTCTTGGGACGGATGTCGAACAGCGCATCGGCGCGCTTTTCCGCATCGCGGATCATCGTGTCGATGTCGGCCATGATCTTCGCGCGACCGGCGTCGGTCTCGGGGTAGGCCAGGTCGGCCTCGAGTTGCTCGACGCGTGCCTTCACCGTGCCCTTGGTGCGACCGATCGAGCGCAGGACGGTGTCCATCTCGGCCTCGATCCGTGCCACTTCGCGCAGGCCCAGCGCGTGGATATGCTCGGCATCCAGATCGGTGGACGTGAACTGGCGCAGCCGGTGCGCATAGATCTCCCGGCCGTTGGCGAACCGCCACAGGCCGGCATCGTCGGTCGACTCGGGTAGTTGCGATTCGAGCACCGCGATGGCCGCGCGCCAAGCCGGGTACACGCCGTCGCCGACGATGGCCGTGGCCTCGTCGACCAGCGCCTTGCGTCGGGCCGCATCCACGTCGTCGACCGCGCCCAGCTTTTCGGCCAGCGTGGTGACCAGCGGATTGGCGGCAGGCGCGGGCGAGATGAACTGCCGCATCTGCGCGATGGTCGCCTGCAGGATGAAGCGCGGCGGCAGGATGCCCTTGGCGGCCTGGTCGCGGGCCTCCTGGGCGGCCTCGGCCATGCGCATGTCGAACAGGCGCAGGCGCGCAAGGTAGTTGTCGGCGTCCTGCGCGCTGCGCACCGGGTGGATCACCGTCATCAGGTTGGGCAGGTTCACGTTCGCGCCCCCGAACTGCTGCAGCGGGTACTGCGTGTCGCTGAAGCGCTCGCCGTCGACGATGCTCTGCAGTTGCCACTGCATGAGATCGGCGGAGACGCGCTCGGCGTCACTCATCGCGGCGCGGTCGAACGTCGCCAGGCGGGCAAGCCCGCGACGGGCCAAGGAGACGGTTTCTTTTTCGAATTGCGCGGTCTGAGGCGTGAGCTGGCGATCCATTTGCGTCTGCAGCTCGCCATCGAAGTAGCGGCTGCCCGTGGCCGCGGATGGCTGCCGGCGCATCCACTCATCGGTGAACGCGGTGAAGAAGCTGGCGACCGACTCCGCGTCGCGCGTGTTGGCGGCCTGGGGTTTCGGTAGCGGCGGTGCGGACACCGTCGGGGCCATGGAGGCGCACGCCCCGAGCAGGAGGACCGCGATCGCCGAGGCGAGCCGCAGCGACAGGGTCTGGGGGCGGGCAAGCAGGACCACGGCATTCTCACTGGTCGACATCGGGTGTCCGATTCTAGACACGCGTTCGGGGAAATGGGCAGGTTCATTTCCGCACGCAAGCGAAGGGCTAAATGAATCGTGAAATTCAATCGAAAACCAGCAAAAACGCCTAGAA
>JBDSFV010000172.1:0-3699 GCA_039919355.1 Luteimonas sp.
CGGCTGCGGCTGGGGCGAGGCGCTGAGGTTTGCCGCGCGGCGTTACGGCATCACGGGCGTCGGCGTCACCATCTCGCGGCAGCAGGAGGCGTACGCGCGAGAACTTTGTGCGGGGTTGCCGATCGAGATCCGGCTGCAGGACTACCGTGATCTCGATGAGCCCTTCGACCGCATCTTCTCGATCGGCATGTTCGAACACGTCGGCGTGCGCAACTATCGCCACTACTTCGAGATCGCGCGACGCTGCCTGATCGATGACCCCGAAACCGGCGGCGGCCTGTTCCTGCTGCACAGCATCGGCGGCAACCTGTCGGTGCGATATACCGATCCGTGGATCGGACGCTACATTTTCCCCAACTCGATGCTGCCCTCGGCCGTGCAGATCACGCAGGCGCTGGAAGGCCTGTTCGTGATCGAGGACTGGCACGGCTTCGGCACCGACTACGACCGCACCCTGCAGGCGTGGCGCGACAACGTGGAAGACGCGTGGGAAACGCTGCCGCCGCGCTATGACGAGCGCTTCCGACGGATGTGGCGGTTCTACCTCGCCGCGTCGATGGCGACCTTCCGCGCGTGCCGCGCGCAGCTGTGGCAGCTGGTGCTGTCGCCGCGCGGCGTGCCCGGCGGGTACACAGCCCCGCGCTGACGCAGCGGCGTGGCTGAATGCGAGGGTGTCACGCCAATTGAATGGCACTTTCACGCATCCGCAACAGTGGCGCTGCACTAATGGCCGCCAGCAATTCCGGAGCCCGCCATGCTGATCCACCTCCACCACGCCAGCGAAGCCGAACTCCACGACGAAGCCCGCACCCGCGCCCGCATCCTCGGCGAGGAAGCCACGAGCATGTATCCGGGCGAGACTTGGGGAGCGGTCGAGACGCATGTGGCCGGCGACTGGCGCGCCGTGCGCGGCAACTCGCCACTGTCATGGGCCGATGTGCGGGACGAGGCGCATGCTGCGTGGCAGGTCGCCAAGCTCGAGCGCGGAGGCCATCTGCGCGACGACGCGCCGGTATTTCAAGCCGCCTGACCGGTCCGCCCGGTGGTCCCTCGCATCTGACACGCCGCCGCAAGGCGGCGTCGTCATGTCCGGCCGTGCATCCGCTGGCGAATCGACGGCCGCATCACGCCGCGCTGCGAATACTCATGAATCGCAGCCGCGGCATGTCTGCACATGACAAAGGTCGCGATTGACCGCACCTGCTTCGGAACGCTGCACAGGAGTTCACCATGGCACGCCCCGTCTGGACCGGCACGCTCTCGTTCGGGTTGCTCAACATCCCGGTATCGTTGATGTCTGGCGAGCGCCGCACCGACATCTCCTTCCGCATGCTCGACGCACGCAACAACGCGCCGATCCGCTACGAGCGCGTCAACGCCGAGACCGGCGACGAAGTGCCCTGGAAGGACATCGTCAAGGCCTTCGAATACGACAAGGGCAGCTATGTCGTGCTCGAGCCGGAGGACATCAAGTCGGCGGCGCCGGAGAGTCACGACGCGATCGAGGTCGAGGGCTTCGTCGACGCCGTCGCGATCGGTCCGCAGTATTTCGAGAAGCCCTACGTGCTGGTACCGGCGAAGAAGGCCGAGAAGGGCTACGTGCTGCTGCGCGAGGCGCTGCAGCACACCGGCAAGATTGGCATCGCGCGGGTCGTGATCCGCACCCGCGAGCACCTGTGCGCGGTGATGCCGCAGGGCAACGCCCTGCTGCTGATGATGATGCGCTACCCGCAGGAACTGGTGGACGTCGACGAATACAACATCCCCGAAGGCGCGCGCGGCGACTACCGCATCACCGCCAAGGAGCAGGCGTTCTCCGAACAGTTGATCGAGACCATGTCTGCAGACTGGAAGCCGGACGACTACAGGGACGAGTTCCGCGAGCGCCTGCAGAAGGTGATCAAGGCGCGCATGAAGGCGCACGGCGTGGTCAAGCGCGAGGAAGAGGAACCGGAATCCGCCGAAGGCGCCGCCACCAACGTGGTGGACTTCATGTCATTGCTGCAGCAGAGCATCGACCGCAACAAGCGCACGCCGGCGAAGAAGAACCTCGCCAGCGCTCCGGCCAAGGCGCCGGCCAGAAAGGCTCCTGCGAAGAAAGCGCCGGCGAAGAAGGCTGCAGCGAAGAAGGCGCAAGCCAGGCCGGCCCGGCGCAAGAGCGCGTAGCGGGGACGCGCGGTGAGCATGCACGAATACGCGCGCAAGCGCCGTTTCGGCGAAACCCCGGAGCCGGCGGACGCAGCGCGGCGCGGCAGGCGCGGCAAGCGTCCGATCTTCGTGGTGCAGTTGCACCATGCGCGCGCACGCCACTACGACTTCCGCCTGGAGATGGACGGGGCGCTGAAGAGTTGGGCGGTGCCGAAGGGGCCGTCACTGCGCGGCGGCGAGAAACGGCTGGCGGTCGAGGTTGAGGACCATCCGCTGGGATACGCAACCTTCGAGGGCGACATCCCGCCCGGCCACTACGGCGCCGGACATGTCGACATCTTCGACCACGGCGTGTGGAACGCCGACGGCGACCCGCTCAAAGCGCTTGCGGCCGGCAAGATCGACTTCATGCTGTACGGCGAGAAGTTGCACGGCGGCTGGAAGCTGGTGCGTACCGCGCAGCAGCGCAATGGCAAGCCGCAGTGGTTGCTGATCAAGCGTGATGACGAATACGCGCAGGATGCGGAGGCCGATGATTTCGTCGGGAATGGCGCGAAGCCGCGCAAGGTTGCTGCCGGGGAGAAGCCGGCGCCGGCGAAAGCCCCGATGGCACGGGCAACAGCGCGCCGCGCTCGCACCGACTGGCAGGCACGCGCGCAGGCGCTTGCTGGCGCGCGCCCCAAACGCGGCTGGGCGCCACCGCCGCCGCAACTCGCGACGCTGCGCGATGCGCCGCCCGCTGGCGACGACTGGCTGCACGAACTCAAATGGGACGGCTACCGGCTGCTGGTCGAAGTCGTCGCCGGCAAAGCGAAACTGCGTTCGCGCAATGGACTCAAGTGGACCGCGGACTATCCCGACATCGTCGCGGCGATCGAAGCCTTCGGTGTGGCCGATGGCAGCTTCGATGGCGAGTTGATTGCGCTCGACCCCAAGGGCCACAACGACTTCGCATTGCTGCAACGGACCATCGAGGGAAGCGCGAATGGCGTCCTGCGCTACATGCTGTTCGACATCCCGTCGCTGGCCGGGGTCGACCTGGGGGCGACGCGGCTGGTCGAGCGCAAGGACCTGCTGGAGGCGTTGCTCGATGGCGCCGATCCGTCGCTCGGCTACAGCCGCCACATCGTCGGCCATGGCTCCGAAGTGTTCGCCGCCAGCAGCAAGCAGGGGATGGAAGGGATCATCAGCAAGGCGGTCGGCGCCCATTACACGCCAGGCCGCTCGGGCACGTGGCTCAAGATCAAGCATGCACAGTCCGACGAGTTCGTCATCGTCGGCTTCACCGCGCCCAAGCGCTCGCGCACCGGCTTCGGCTCGCTGTTGATGGCCACGCGCGAGCACGGTGCGTTGAAATACGTCGGCCGCGTCGGTACCGGCTACGATGATGCCGCGTTGCGCAGCCTGACCGCGCGGTTGCGGAAACTTGCGCGTCCGACCGCGACGGTGACGCTGCCCGCGCACATCCCGTTCCGGCCACGCGACGTGACCTGGGTCGAACCGCAGGTGGTCACGGAAGTCGCGTTCCGCGGCTGGGGCAAGGAAGGCCTG
>JBDSFV010000173.1:0-9161 GCA_039919355.1 Luteimonas sp.
CAGCGCCGGCGCCGACGGATCGTGCGCGGCGAGCGCGGCGAGCGCCCGCTGCAACTGCAGGCCATCGTTGTTGGAGGCGTCGGTGAGCAGCGTGAGGACCGCCCGGTTTCGACCCGTCGCGCGCAGATGTCGGGCGTAGGCGGCGAGGGTGCGTACGTCGCCCGGTGCGAGCGCAAGGGCCTGCTGGAACCACTGGTCGGCATCGGCGCTGCCGGCGCGCGAGGCGATCTCGGCGCGCATCACCAGCACGTAGCGGCGTGTCTCGGGATCCGTTTTGGCGCCTGCGAGCCAGCGATCGGTCATCGCGGCCGCGGCGTCGGTGTTGCCGGTGCGCAAGGAAATCGCGGCGGCGCAGAGCAGTCCAAGGTCCGAATCCACGCCGAGCGCCAGCGATCCGCAATCGGACCGGGCGCGATCCAGCCGGCCTTGCACCAGTTGGAGCTGGATGCGCGACAGCCGTGCATCGCCATCGCGCGGATCCTTTGTGATCAACTTGTCGAGCAGTTGCAGCGCGGCCGCGAAGTCGTGGCGATGCTGGGCGCTGAACGCGCGGGCGCGCAGCACTGCGGGCGAATCGTCATTGGCCGGAAAGCGCGACAGCATCGCGTCCGCGCGGGCGGCGAGTCGCGCGTCACCAGTGCGCGAGGCGATGGTCAGCAGCTGGACCGCATGGGTGAGCGGTGGCGCCGGCTTGCCCGACGCCGAAGGTTCCAGCGCGGCATAGCCGCTGGGCAGGCGCTCGAGGATCAGCGCCGGATCGCCTGGAACGATGGCGGGAGGCTTGCCGGCGAGGACCAGAGAAGGCAGCAGCATCAGCAGGATCGAAACCAGCCATCGGAGCATGGGCCTATTCCCGAAAAAAGGCGGCGCCGGGGGGCGCCGCCGGACTGTTCAACACATGCTCAATACATCGACGTCCAGATCGGATCGGACCGATCCGTCGTCACGCAACACCCGTGTTACGGAGTGTTGTTGGGCGAACCGGGAAGCGGCGTGTTGAGGTACGGGAACCTGCTGGCAAAGGCCGTGGCGTTCGACGTCGCGCCATCGGTGAACGGCAGCTGCCCGGCAGGCGCATCGGCCGTACTCAACAGCTTGCCCATCGCGACCCGCAACTCAATGTCGACGATATCGTCGCCCGGACGACGGCCGTTCGGGAAGCCCGCGGTATCGCCGCCGAGTACGCCGAGGTTGCTTTGCGCCGACGCTGCCTTGGGCGCGATCGAGGTATTCAGGCGCAACATCTCCGCAGGCGTCACCGTCGCAGGCTGGTTCAGGCCGGCGATGCCGGTCAGGAACGTGGCGACGAGATCGGTACGCGGGAATTTGTTTGGCGCCTGCGCGGACGGGTACAGGATCTGGATGATCTCCGGCAGGGTGGGATTGGTCACGTAGGTCGCGAACTGGGCGTCATCCGCCGGCTTGGATGCGTTGAACTTGTCCTTGTCCTTGAGCCCGATGATCACCTCGTTGACCAGCGGCATCCCCAGGCGGGATTGCTGCACGCCGGCGCGGGTCTTGGCCGTGGTCCAGGCGCCGATCACGGGATCGCTTCCGTTGGTCAAACAGGCGATCGGCACTTCGAGCGCGATGGTGGTGATGTTCTTCCGGGCCAGGTCGTTCTGCTCGGCATTCATCGGCCCAAGCGGATTGGTATTGATCAGATCGAAGATCTCGCCGACGTTGATGAAGAAGCTTTCCTTGCGCTGGCCGACGAACACGCGGCCTGGCGTGGCGCAGCCCGGCAGGCCGACGGAGGCGATGTGGGCGTTGGCGTAACGGGCATAATCGGCGATCGACTTGTTGCCGATGTTGTCGAACGGCTTGGTGAACTGGTTCGCTCCGCCGCCCACCGTCAGGTTCGCCGCGCGGCCGTCCTCGGTCGTCAGGACATAGCTTTCGATGGTGTTGAGGTTGGCGCGGCCGGCTTCGGAGAACGGACCGACATTTTGCAGGGGGACCGCGACCTGGACGCCGTTCACCGGGATCGTGATGTTCTTGGTGGTGTTGTTGAAGCGGAACTGGAAGGCATGGTCGGAGACCGCATCGCCATTGTTGTCAACCTGGATGGTGTAGACCATGTCCGGGTCCATCATGAAGAAATTCGGTCCGCCCTGCGGGTCCTGGAACGGCTGGTAGTTGGCCAGGAAGGTGACGAAACCCGCACGTCCGGTCTCGTAGCTGCGGAACATGTACAGGTCCGTGGCGTCGGCCTTCGGTGCCTTGGTGATCAACGGAGCTTCGCGATGGCTGGACGCCATGACAACCCCGCCGCAGACCATGGTGGCGCATGCGACTGCAAGCACTGTGCGTTTCATTGATGCGATCCTCGAGATATGACGAGAGGAGGAGGAACATGGAAACGTCGCTCGTCGACGCCGTTCCACGGCAGGCGACCATGCGTCATGGCCGGGTCCTTGTTCCCGATCGATACGAGTGTTGCGGCGAAATGGATGCAAGTTCTTGTTGATGCGGTTCGTATAGACTTTTGCGGCATGGCGACCGTGCGTTTCGCGATGTCGGTGCAGAATGTTTTCTGAATGGGCTCTTGTAGTGAAGGATTCATGAAATCGGCTCTCTCAAGCCTCGTTTCGAAGGCATCCCGATGGACAGCCGGGCGCAGGGACATGACGGATTCACTTCCGGCAAGTTTCAGTGCCGGCGGCGCCGCGGGTTTCGTCGATCGCGTGGAAGGCGCGCCGTTGCCGGTCGTGCGCGTCTTCGGCTGGTATGCGAAGAGCGCGATGCCGGATCTCGCCGTCGTGACCAGCGAAGCACGCTCGGTGCAGGTATCGGCCGTGTCCCGATGCAGGCGCGCAGACGTACTGGCGGCCGGTGCGAGCCAGGAGTTGTTTTCCGGCTTCAGAGCCGAATTCCTCCTGCACCCCGGTGAGCAGCCAGAGCAACTGCTCGTTGGCGGCTGCGTTGTCCATCGCTTCGCGCCGGGCTCGGGTTTTTCCAGCCTGGAACCGCATTATTTCTCGTTCTTTTCGCAGACCAGGGTCATGGGCCGGGAGTCGATCTATGGCTACGGGCCGCCGGTCGACATGCCTGACGAGTTCAGGGAATTCGCGGCGATGGCGTCCGGCAGGGTGCTGGATTTCGGCAGCGGCAACGGCGACCTCGTGGCCTTCTTGCGTCGCCAGGGAAGGGACGCATACGGCCTCGAACTGGATGAGCCGCACATTCGCGGCGCTCTGAAAGCCGATGCCGCTGCGCACGTGACCTTGTACGGTGGGGGCTGTCCGCTGCCGTTTGGGGATCATGCGTTCGACTGGATCGTATCGACCGAAGTCATCGAGCACGTGCCCGGCATCGCCGCTTACGTGTCCGAGTTCGCGCGGCTCCTCAAGCCCGGCGGGCGGCTCCTGCTGACGACGCCGGACATCACCTCCATCCCCAGCAGCTTCCCGGCCAATTGTGTTCCGTGGCATCTGCTCGAGTCGACCCACGTCAATTTCTTCACCCCGCAGAGCGTCGCGGGCCTGTTCGAATCCTGTTTCCATCTGGAATCGCTGTACTGCCTCGGCGCTGGCCGGGTGAACGGCCTGTTCGTGCCGGGCTCGATCGGCGCGGTCTTCAGCGTGCGCGGGGCCGACCCACAGATTACGGAGTAGTCACACGATCGAATTCGACAATGCCTTCGTCCGTGAGTTGCCCGGCGATCCGCAGGAAGGGCCGCGCCCGCGCCAGGTGCATGCCGCATCGTGGTCGCGCGTCGACCCGGCGCCGGTTGCGGCTCCGCAGCTGCTTGCGTACTCGCCGGAGATGGCGACGCGTCTTGGATTCAGCGAAGCCGACGTGTTGTCGTCCCAGTTCGCGAAGGTCTTCGGCGGCAACGCACTGCTGCCTGGGATGCAGCCGTACGCGGCCAACTACGGCGGCCACCAGTTCGGACACTGGGCCGGACAACTCGGTGACGGCCGCGCGATCACGCTCGGGGAAACGATCGATGCCGCCGGCGAACGCTGGGAATTGCAGCTCAAGGGTGCGGGTCCGACGCCGTATTCGCGGACCGCCGACGGCCGTGCCGTGCTGCGTTCGTCGATCCGCGAATTCCTGTGCAGCGAGGCGATGCATCATCTGGGCGTACCGACCACGCGCGCGCTGAGCCTGGTGGCGACCGGCGAAACGGTCGTGCGCGACATGTTCTACGACGGTCATCCGCGCGACGAGCCGGGCGCGATCGTGTGCCGGGTGGCACCGTCGTTCATCCGTTTCGGCAATTTCGAACTGCCGTATTCGCGCAACGACGTGCCATTGCTGCGGCAACTGGTCGACTTCACCATCCGCCGCGACTATCCCGGATTGCGCGGCAAGGGCGAGCCGCTTTACGGCGAATGGTTCGCGCAGGTGTGCGAGCGCACGGCAGCCATGGTCGCGCACTGGATGCGGGTCGGTTTCGTGCATGGCGTGATGAACACCGACAACATGTCGATCCTCGGGCTGACCATCGACTACGGCCCATACGGCTGGATCGACGATTTCGACCCCGACTGGACGCCGAATACCACCGACGCCCAGGGGCGGCGCTATCGCTTCGGCTGGCAGCCCGGGATCGCGCACTGGAACCTGACCCGGCTGGCGCAGGCGCTGTCGCCATTGTTCGCCGACGTTGTGCCCTTGCAAGAAGGCCTGCAGCGCTACGCGGATGCCATGGTCTCCGCCGACCGCGACAACATTGCCCGCAAGCTCGGACTGGCCGAATGCCGGGACGAGGATGTCGCGCTGATGCAGGACCTGCATACGCTGCTGCAAGCAGCTGAGGTCGACATGACGCTGTTCTTCCGCGCGCTCGCCGATGTCGACCGCGACGCGCCCACGCTGGCGCCGCTGCGCGAAGCGTTCTACGACGAGGCCAGGCGCGAAGCGGCCGAGCCTGGCTTCATCGATTGGCTCGCGCGCCATGCCACACGCATCCGCGGCGACACTCTCGATGCCGCGACCCGGCGCGCCCGCATGCAGGCCGCGAACCCGCGTTACGTGCTGCGCAACTATCTCGCGCAGGAGGCGATCGACCGCGCCGAGCAGGGCGACTATGCCGGCATCCACGAATTGCTCGATGTAATGCGCCGGCCCTACGACGAGCAACCAGGCCGCGAGGCATACGCGCGCAAGCGTCCGGACTGGGCGCGCGACAGCGCCGGCTGCTCGATGCTGTCCTGCAGCTCCTGACCCCTCGCGATGACCTGGCGTTCATCGGCGTGGGTGCAGGCTTTTCACATTCACGGGAGCATGCGCATGGCCACGCTTTCCATTGATTCGACCCGGTCCCGCCATGGGCGGGCAGTCTGGTTGGCCGTATTGGCGCTGGTCTCGGCCTTGCTGCTGGGCGGCTGCGCCACTGGATATGGCGGTTATCCGGGCGGGTCCTATTCCGGCAGCGGTTACGGCAACCAGTATCTGCTCGGCACGGTGGAGGACGTCGACGTCAACTACGGCCGCATGGTGCTGAGCGCGGATGGCCGGGGATACGGCGGCACGTCGCGGATCGAGGTGTTCTTCGACCGCAACACGCGGCTCGTGTACCAAGGCCGCGAGCAGTCGATCGCGGGCCTGGAACGCGGCGATCGCGTCCGTGTCGACGCCGTGCAATCCAACGGCAGACTGCGGGCGCGCGGCATCGAGGTCGTGCAGGACGTGCGCGGCGGTTACGGTGGTGGCCAATACGGCGGCGAGTTGAGCGGCGTGGTCAGCCATGTCGACCCGCGCAACCGCACCATCGTCATCACCCGCGGCGGCTATAGCGGCAGCCGCGAGCAGGTGCGTTACGACGCCAACACCCGGGTCGAATATCGCGGCCAGCTGTTCCGGCCCGAACAACTCGATCCGGGTGATGTCGTGCGCATTCAGGCCAGGCCCGAGGGCAACGGCTGGCTGGCGGAACGGATCTGGGTTGAGGTGGACGCCCGCTCCCGCTGACCGCTCGCAGGGTCCGACAGAAGAAAGCCGGCTTATTTGCCGGTTTTCTTTTCCTTCTTGGCCGCGCGCTTTTCCTTCAGCGACTTCTCGGGCTTCTTCTTCTCGGTCTTTTTCTGGTCCATGCCTTTGCTCATGACGCACTCCGCCTCGTTGTGGCTACCGGGAAACCAGCGCGAGCCTACACCGCCGGGCGTCGCGCTGGAATGGGCAGGCTTTTCAAAACGTCCCAGGCTCCGCGAACTGCAGGTGCGCGGGGGCGGTCCCGGTAGCAGGGCAGGCGGGGTGCGGCGCGGTCGAAGGGCAGCATCGGCGCGACGATGCCGGGCAGGGCTGTCTTGCCGGCCGAATGACGAAAGGCCGACGCACCGCGCCGGCCTTTCGCCGCTAGCGATGTCGCCGTTTTTTATGGCTGGGTCGAGACCACCGCGCGCGTCAGGGTGCTGGTCAGGGTGTAATTCGCCGCCACCGTGGCGTAGCCCTTCACCAGGTACTTGTAGGTACCGGGCGTGGTCACGGCGAACTCGAGCACCTCCGGATTGGCGAGGCTCGCGCCCGAGGCGACTTCGTTGCCGTTCGGATCGACCAGCGCGAAGTCGATGTCGACGCCGCCGCTCCAGCCCAGGCTGGCCTTGATCGTGGTGACGTCGGTGCCGACTTCGAACGCAAACTCGTCGATCTCCAGGTTTTCCACCGACGGCCCCATCGTGCCGCTGAAGGTCTGGGTCTCGTCGACCAGCTTGGTGGTGACCGGGAACAGCTTGCCGTCGATCAGCGCGCCGTCGAAATAGATCGCGCCGTAGACCCCACGGATCTCCACCTTGTGCAGCCCGCTGGCGAGCTTGGTGATCGGCAGGCGGCCGGCGAAATCGGGCGTCGGGCTGTAGAAGCTGAGCTGCCCGCGCTGGACGCCATCGACATAGACATCGGCCAGTCCGCCCTTGCTGTCGCGCGGATACAGCACCTGGATCGCCGTGCCCTGGAACGCGAGGTTGATGCGCGGCACCGACTTCCTGGTCACGCTGGACTTCTTGTAGGTGCCATTGGTGGCGCCGGTCGCGTTGACGGTTCCCCAGTTGCCGCTGTAGACCAGCAGGGTCGAGCCGTCGGCGACCTGGTTCCACTGGCCCTGGCTGGACCAGGCGGTGGCGCCGTTGAGGAACGCCAGCCGCTTGCCGGTGGTGCGCGAGGCCAGGTCGACTGCGGCGAGCACGTTGATGTAGCCGCCGCCGACCTCGTGGTAGCCGTAGTTCGGCATCGGGGTGGCGGTCTGCATCAGGATCTGTTCGATCTGATCGGGCGAAAGTTCCGGGTTGGCCTCGATCAGCAGCGCGGCGGTGCCGGCCACGAACGGAGTTGCCATGCTGGTGCCGCTGATGCAGTGGTAATACAAGGTGTAGGTCGGATAGGTGGCATTGACCACCGGGCCGAGCGCGCCGACCGCGGTCCCCGGGGCGCGGGTCGAGCAGATGCCCGAGCCCGGCGCGACCACGTCGACGTGCTTGTAGAGGTCGCCGGCGACACCGCGGCTGGAGAAGTCCGACAGGTCGCCGGCCTTGGTGCCGGAACCCACGTCGATCACCCACGGCACGAGCGCATACGGGTTCAGCGTGTCCTGGTCGGGGCCGTCGTTGCCGGCGGCGAAGGTCACCACGATGCCGCGGCGGTAGGCCTCGTAGCTGGCCTTGTTGATCGGGTTGTTGGGGTCGTACACGCTGTTGGAGCTGCCCCATGAGTTGGTGATGACGTCGATGCTGTAGCGCTGCTGGTTGGCCAGCGCGTAATCGAAACCCTCCAGGGCGAACAGGATGCTCAGCCCCTCGCCAGTGCCCAGGCCGATCAGGTTGGCCTCCGGCGCGATGCCGGCGTAGTAGTTCGGACGCCGCGCATCGCCTGCGGACGCCGCACCGGTGCCACCCACAGTGCCGGCCACGTGCGTGCCATGGCCGCTGCTGGTATCGGTGTTCAGCTGGTTCTCCAGGTACGCGGTGCTGCCGGTCAGGCCGAGGTCGCCGACGATCTTCACGTTCTGGATGGTCTTGCTGCCCAACTGCAGGTCGGGGTGCTTGGCATCGATGCCCGAATCCAGCACCGCCACGGTCACGCCCGCGCCCTTGAGTCGGAGCTGGTCGTGCACCGTGTGGCCGCCGGTGATCTCGCCGGCCTCGTAGTTGAAGTACTTCAAGGGGGCGTTGAAGTAGATGCTCTCCACGCCATCCCACTGCGCGACCTGGTTGACCTGGGCGCTGGTCAGGATGGCACCGGCCATCGGCAACTCGGTCATCGCCCGGACGGTGGATGTCAGGTTCGTCAGGCGCTGGATCTGGCTGCGATCGCTGAAAGTGATGATGACCTCATGCGTGGGCGCAGTGAGCAGGCGAGCCTGCAGGTCGCTGGAGACGAGGGCTTCGGCCTGTGCACCGGACGACAATGCCAGGCCGGTGGCGATGGCCAGGCCGAGGGCGGAACGGGACAGCGCGCGATTGCTGGATGAAAGGGTCATGACGGTGCCTGCACGGTGGAGGAAACAGTCGTGATGGTGGGCGGTGCATGCATGGCGCGCATCGGCGTTTTCCCCAGGAACGGTCGGGGAAAACCCTCAATGCGCGGGCGTATTCAAGCGTCGGTCAGGCTTCGGCCCCGGGTAAAATGCGGGGATGCCCCTGATCACCTTGCAAGGGGTCGACTACAGCGTCGGCGGCCCGCTGCTGCTGGAACACGTCGATCTCACCATCGAACCCGGCGAGCGCATCGCCCTGATCGGCCGCAACGGCGCCGGAAAATCGACCCTGCTGAAACTGCTGGCCGGGGAGCTGAAGCCCGACGACGGCGAGTTCCGCGTGGAAGGTGGGCGCCGCATCGCCCGGCTCGAGCAGGAAGTCCCGGCCGATGCCCAGGGCGACGTATTCGACGTGGTCGCCGTCGGCCTCGGCGAACTCGGCGCGCAGCTTGCCGAATTCCATCACCTCAGCCATGCCGAGCCGGTCGATACCGCGGTGCTGGCACGGGTGCAGGCGAAGATCGAGGCGGTGCACGGCTGGTCACTCGACCAGCGCGTGACCGAGGTCCTCGACCGGCTCGGCCTCGACGGCGAGGCAGCGTTCGCGCGCCTGTCCGGCGGCATGAAACGACGCGTGCTCCTGGCGCGCGCGCTGGTGTCGGCGCCAGACCTGTTGCTGCTGGACGAGCCGACCAACCACCTCGATATCGCCGCGATCGACTGGCTGGAGGGTTTCCTCAAG
>JBDSFV010000174.1:0-7275 GCA_039919355.1 Luteimonas sp.
GCGGATCGATGCGATGGATCAGCGCCGTCGGATCGCGACGGTCCGGAAGCGGCAGCTGCACCAGGATGCCGTGCACTTCGGGATCGGCGTTGAGCTTGTCGATCAGCGCCAGCAGTTCGGCATCGCTGGTATCGGCCGGCAGGTCGTAATCGATCGCGCGGATGCCGACTTTCTCGGCGGCGCGGCGCTTGTTGCGCACGTATACGCTGGATGCCGGATCGTTGCCCACCAGCACCACCGCGAGCCCAGGCCGGGGCTTGCCCGCGGCAACACGCGCGTCGACCTGCGCCTTGAGGTTGTCGAGCAGGTCCTCGGCGATACGCTTGCCGTCGAGGATGCGCGCCTTGTGTTGGAAAGCCGTCATGCGGGCGGGAGGAAGCTGCGCTAGAGTCGAAGCTGCGCATTATCGCCTATCAGACGCAGCCCATTGAACGCAGCCCATCCCGGCCCACCACCATGACCGACACCGATTTCGAGACCGCCCAGATCGAGGCCGCCACCTTCCGCCGCCTGCTGCAGCACCTCATGCAGGAGCGCCCGGAGGTGCAGAACATCGACCTGATGATCCTCACCGGCTTCTGCCGCAACTGCCTGTCCGACTGGTATCGCGAGGCCGCCGAAGCGCGCGGGATCACCATGACCCGGGACGAGGCGCGCGAGACGGTCTACGGCATGCCGTTCGCGCAGTGGAAGGTGAAGCACCAGAAGGATGCGACGCGGGAGCAATTGGCGGCGTTCGAAGCAGCACAACGCAAATCTGCCGGCGCGTGACCCACCTCGCGGCCATGGGGCGCCTCGCCTTATGGGTTCCGGGGAATCGGACAGCGCGGCACAGGCGGATCGGCACCGACGACGCAGTTGACGCAACACGCCGGCTGCGGAGCTGCCATCGGCATCGCACCTGGTGAAGGCGACAAGTCGTGCATGCCATGCGGGAGTCGAGCCAGCGCCGAGGGCGATTTCAGTTTCAGCAGCACCGCCCAGTCCTGGCGGCTGAAGTTGCAGGACGACCCGGTGTCCGGTGAGCACTGGGGATCGACCCCGAGACGCTGCGGCAGCGCCCAGAAATTGCCGTTGCGGTTGACCCTGAGCAGGCGCATCGTCACGCCCTGCTGCACGTTGCCGCCGATCAGGTAGACCTTGCCGTCGTTGTTCGGACTGGCCGCGACCACGACATCGCAATGCATGTTCAACGAGCCATTGCCCGTGCCGATGGCCGCGATCAAGCCCTGGTAACCGTAAGCCCTGCCCGGTATCCGCACATAGCACAGCAGATCGCCGGCAGCGGGCTTCGCGGTCACGGGATCGAGATACAGGAATGGGCTTTCGTCCGGACGCAGCCAGGCATCCCGCACGTAATCGAAATGACTGGCCGAGGCGCGGAATCCCGGCACGTCGGCCTTCTTCATCACATAGGACACGAACGCAGCGGACCACGGATTGTCGATGATGAAGACGCGACAAGATGGCGACGGATAGCGATCGGCACCCGCATAGCCGCATTCGGAGGCGCCGGGAAAACCGCCCATCTGCCACAGCAGTCCGCTTTCGCGCCAGTAGCTCGCGACCCGGCGCCAGGTTTCGGTCACGCCATCCCCAAGGCGACTGGCCTCGCCTTCCGATACCGTGGCACTGGCGACCCGCCCATCGGTATCGATGAACGGGCGATACCACAGCAAGTTCTCGTTGCATGCGATGGCTGAAATGCGCGCCGCAGTGTCGTTGGAGAACTGCTGCTGTCGCGCCATCGGACAGACATCCGCGGCGTTTGCAGCGGTCGCAGCCAACAGCCACAACCCGGTGACGATTGCTCGATACATCCGCGAACCCCCATCGAACGCTGCGCGGCCCGCCGGCTCTCCGGCACCTATGCGGCGGCGCAGAATGCAGCGTAGTCGATATAACCGGGGAACGCCTTGCCGGGCGCGCACACCGCGCAATCCGGATCCGGCGCGAGCCGCGTCTGGCGGAAGTGCATTGCCAGCGCGTCGAAATGCAGCAGGCGACCGGTCAGCGGTTCGCCGATGCCGAGGATCAGCTTGATCGCCTCCGTCGCCTGCAACAGGCCGATGACGCCTGGCAGCACGCCGAGCACGCCGGCTTCGGCGCAGTTGGGCGCCGCCGCGTTCGTCGGCGGTTCCGGGAACAGGCAGCGATAGCAGGGAGCGATCCCGCGCTGGCGTCCGGCGTCGAATACGCTCACCTGCCCTTCGAAGCGGTGCACCGCCCCGTAGACCAGCGGTTTGCCGAGCTTCACGCAGGCATCGTTCAACAGGTAGCGCGCGGGGAAGTTGTCGGCGCCGTCGATCACGATGTCCACGCCGTCGAGCAGGCGCTCGACGTTGTCCCTGGTGATGCGCTCAGCCACGGCCTCGATGCACGTGCGCGGATTCAGCGCGGACAGCGTAATGGCGGCAGACTCGACCTTCGCCATGCCGATGCGTGCGTCGGTGTGCAGGATCTGCCGTTGCAGGTTGCTGCGGTCGACCACGTCGTCGTCGACAAGCCGGAGCGTGCCAAGTCCGGCCGCGGCCAGGTAGAACGCGGCCGGCGAGCCGAGCCCGCCGGCGCCGACCAGCAGTGCGCGCGCGGACTCGAGCATCTTCTGTCCGGCCAGGCCGACTTCTGGCAGGCGCAGATGTCGGGAATAGCGTTCGCTGAAGTCCTCGTCCATCTGCGGGCGCAGCATCGGCAGGCCAGCAGCCTGCCACGCGCTGGTGCCACCGGCGACGGACGCCAGGTTGCGATAGCCGCAGGCCAATAACGCTTCGGCCGCCAGCTGCGAACGGCGCCCGCTCTGGCAGATCAGCACGACCTCCGCGCCGCGGTCGGGCAGGTGCGCGTCGGGATCCGACTCCAGTTGCGTGCGTTCGATCCCGTGTGCGCCTTCGGCCATGCCCAGTGCGCGCTCGTGTTCGGCGCGCACGTCGATCAGCACGGCGCCGGCGCGCAACCGGACCAGCGCTTCTGCAGGACCCAGCTCGCGGATGGCCTCGGTCATCTCTGCACGCTCATAACGATATTATCCACTGGCGCAGGTCAGTACGGCAGGACTTCGACCACATCGCCGACGGCATGTTGCCGTGCCCCTTCGGCGACCACGATCAAGGCATCCGACTGCGCGGCTGCCTGCAGGCGATGCGAGCCGGTGGCCGCGTTCGGCAGGACGCGAAGCGTGCCGTCGTCGCCATGCTCGATCCTGCCACGGACGAATTCGCGGCGCGGATGCGGCTTGTTGATGGCTGCGGCCAATCGTGCATGCAGTCGTGGACGCGGTTCGGTCCTCCCTTGCAGGCCGTCGATCAATGTGCGGCCAAGGGTGAGGTACGTTGCCAGCACCGACACCGGATTGCCCGGAAGGCCGAGGAACTGCGCGCGGTCGAGCTGTCCGAACAGCAGCGGCATGCCCGGCTTCATCCGCACTTTCCAGAAATGCACGCGGCCATGCTGCTGCATCAACGCGGGGATGTGGTCCTTCTCGCCCGCGGACACCGCGCCGCAAGTGACCACGACATCGAAGCTCGATGCCGCATCGCGCAACATCGAAGCGAGGCGTGCAGGTTCATCCGGCAGCGTCGGCCATGCGGTCGGCTCCAGGCCGTCGGCACGCAGCAGGCCCATCAGCAGTTCGCGGTTGCTGTTGTAGATTTCTCCCGGCTGCAACGGCAGGCCGGGTTCGACCAGCTCATCGCCGGTGGTGAAGACCGCGACCGTCGGCCGCTGCGAGACCTCCAGCTGCGCCAGACCAAGCGATGCCGCCATCGCCACGCGTGGCGCTGTGAGGACGCAGCCGCGCGCCAGCACCAGGTCGCCTGCGCGCACATCCTCGCCAGCGCGACGGATATTCGCTCCCGGGCGAGGGCCGGCCGCAACCAGGATCCGATCACCTTCGACCCGCACGTTCTCCTTGATCGCGACCATGTCCGCATCGGCCGGCAGCGGTGCGCCGGTGGTGATGCGTACGCACTCGCCCGTCCCGACCACCAGACCGAGCGAGCGTCCGGCGAACTGTTCGCCGACCAGCCGCAACGCGGTGTCGCCGTCCGCAGCGAGATCGGCGTGGCGCAACGCATAGCCATCCATCGCGCTGTTGTCGAACGGCGGCAGCGCGATCGATGCGATCACATCCTGCGCAAGCACGCGGCCATGGGCGCGTGACAGCGCGATACGCTCCGTCGGCAGGCGGTGTTCGCTCGCGACGCGTTCGACGATGGCGCGGGCCTCTTCGAACAGCAGGGCGCTCGGAAACGTGTTCATGGTGCCGGCCCGATCCCGGCGGCCAGGAGATCGGCCGGGGTGTTGAGGTTGCCGAAGCGTACGCCTGCGAAGCGTACGCGGGCCATTCCAAGCCGTTCCTGCAACGCGTGTACCGCGAAGTCGTTGCTGGCGATGGCTGCAGTGAGGGCTTCACGCAGCGCGTCGACCCGCCACAACGCGACCAACGGCTGAGGGCCGTTATCGTCAACCGCGAAAACGCCGGTTGGGGCCGTTTCTGCGGCCAAGGTCTGCAGCAGGCATTCGTTGACGCCGATGAGATCGACCGGAAGGGTCAGCAGCCACGACGTGCGGCACGCCCGCGCCAGCGCATCGACTCCGCCGAACGGGCCTGCACCTGGCAAGTCATCGGCAACAGCCGTGAGTCCATGGTCGCCATAGCGCGACCGATCACGATTGGCGCTGACGAGGATTGCGTCGACTTCGGATGCGAAGCGGCGCATGAGCCGCAATACCTGCGGCACGCCATCGCGTTCGAGCCAGGCTTTGTCGAGTCCGCCGAGCCGCGAGGCGCGACCGCCGGCGAGGATGCCGAGGGTGATGTCAGTGCAGGCCAGAAAATCCATCGAGTCGTCATCCCGGGGTAGGCGATCCGTCAGCCTACGGCTCTTCTGTCTGGATTCCCGCCTTCGCGGGAATGACGTTTCGGCAAAGCCGCGCGTTGCGCGGGCCAAAACATCACTTGCCGCGTTTGACGTGCCGGATCAGCCGCCGCTTCTTCGCGACCTGCTTGTCGGTGAGCACGTTCTTCTTGTCCTTGTACGGATTCTCGCCTTCCTTGAATACGAAGCGCACCGGCGTGCCGACCAGCTTGAAGCGCTTGCGGAAGAAGTTCTCGAGGTAGCGTCTGTAGGTTTCCGACAGCGTGCGCAGGCGGTTGCCGTGGACGATGAAGGTTGGCGGATTCTCGCCGCCCGGATGGGCGAAACGCAGCTTGGCGACGTGGCCCCGCACCACAGGCGGCGGGTTGGTCTCGTAGGCGATCTCGATCGCCTTGGTGACCTCGGCGGTGCTGAACTTGCGCGTGGCCGCGCTGTGCGCACGATGGATCGCCTTGAACAGTTCGCGCAGACCGGAGCCGTGCAGCGCCGAGATGCGTACCGATTCGGCCCAGTCGACGAAGCCGAGCTTGCGTGACAGCAGCGACTCCGCCTGCTTGCGCTGGTAATCGCTCTGCCCGTCCCACTTGTTGATCGCGACCACGAGGGCACGACCGGCGTCCAGGACCGCGCCCAGGACGGTGGCGTCCTGGTCGGTCACGCCTTCGCCCGCATCGAGCATGATCACCGCGACCTGGCAGTGTTCGATCGCCTGCAGCGTCTTGACCACCGAGAACTTCTCGATTGCCTCCTCGACCTTGCCGCGGCGACGCAGCCCGGCGGTATCGATCAGGCGGTATTTGCGGCCGTCGCGTTCGAGGTCGACAGCGATCGAGTCGCGGGTGGTACCCGGCACGTCGGAGGCGATCATCCGCTCCTCGCCGAGGATGCGGTTCACCAGTGTCGACTTGCCGACGTTGGGACGGCCGACGAAGGCGATCCGGATCCGCTCGGGATCATCGTCGAGGATCTCGGCATCGCCATCGGCCGGCAGCTCGGCGAGGAGGCTGGCCAGCAGTGTGTCAATGCCGTGTTTATGCGCTGACGACACGCCGAGCATGTGCTTGATGCCGTAGCGCGCGAATTCGTTGAGCGCGGCCTGAACGTCGATGCCGTCGGTCTTGTTGACCACGAGGAAGGTTGGCGTCGCGACCTTGCGCAGCCAGGCGAGGATCTCGTCGTCCAGCGCCGATGCACCTTCGCGGCCATCCACGATGAACAGGATCAGGTCGGCTTCCTCGGCCGCGGCGCGCGATTGTTTCGCGGTCGCACCAGCGAGGCCTTCGTCGCTGCCGGCGATGCCACCGGTGTCGACCAGCACGAACGGCCGCGCCTCGTCGAGGCGGCAGACACCGTAGTTACGGTCGCGGGTGACGCCGGGCTCATCGTGCACGAGCGCGTCGCGCGAACGCGTCAGCGCGTTGAACAACGTCGATTTACCGACGTTGGGGCGACCGACCAGAGCGACGAGGGGCAACATGCGGGGTTACGTATCCGTTCCGGAAAAGCGGTCTTGCAAATGCGCGACCCCGGGCAGCGAAACCACCCGGGGTCGCGGAAGGATTGCCGTCGACCGGCTACTGGCCGAGGCGATAGGCGCTGAGTCCGCCGTCGATGTCCTGCGCGACCAGGATGCCGTCGGCGACGACCGGCGCGGCGCGCAAGGCATCACCGCCGGCGCGCACGCGTGCAGCCAGCGCGCCGTCGCCGAGTTTCAGCCAGTGCAGGTAACCGTCGAAATCACCGACAACGGCGTAGTCGCCCTGGATCGCCGGTGCGGTCAGGTTGCGGCGCGCCAGCGCGTCCTGCTGCCACAACGCACCGCCGCTGGCCTTGTCCAGGCCCCAGACGATGTCGGCCGGATCCGACACGACCACGCGATCGGACGAGACGCCGGCCCGTCCTGGACCACCGCTGTCATGTGCCCACAGCGGACGCCCGCTGGGCGCATCGAGCGCCATGGTCTGTTTCTTGTAGCTGGTGGCGTACAGGATGGCGCCGTCGAGCGCAGGCGTGCCATCGACGTCGGCGATGCGTTCGAGCTCGGTGCGACCGTCGGGTTGGGCGATGATCTGTTCCCATAGCGGGCGGCCGTCGGCAACTGCCAGCGCGGACATGGTGCCATCGTCGTTGCCGACGAAGAGATGGCCCGGACCGAGCACTGGTGCGTCGTTGCCGCGTACGGTCAGGGTCGGAAGCTCATGGTTCCAGAACCAGCGACGCTCGCCGCTGCCGGCATCGAAGGCGGTGACGCGGCCATCGTTGGAGCGCACGAACACCATCCCCTGCCCGATCGCGGGCGCGGCGATGACTTCGTTACCCACCTTGGCTTTCCATTTCTCGGCGCCGGTGGCTGCGTCGAGTGCTATTACATCGCCCTCGAGGCTGCCGACCGCGACCA
>JBDSFV010000175.1:0-4508 GCA_039919355.1 Luteimonas sp.
CTGCAGACGCTGCTGTTCCGTGTCGCCCAGGAAGCCCTCAACAACGCCGGCAAGCATGCAGCCGCCACCAGCGTGCTGGTGCGCCTGGTCGTCCGCGACCGCCAGTTGCAGTTGCAGGTGATCGACGACGGCCACGGCTTCGACCCGGCCCAGGTCGCAACCGCGGGCGGCAGTGGCCTGGGCAGCATGCGCGAGCGTCTGCGCCTGTATGGCGGCCAGCTGGAGCTGCGTGCGTCGCCCGGCAACGGTACCCGCCTGCGTGCGACCGTTCCGCTTGATGCAGGCTGACTTGACGCGGAATGAAGCGGCGCGCAGCTTTACCACAGGGGAGTAAAGCATGCGCGTACTGATCGCCGACGATCACACCATGGTCCGCGAAAGCCTGGTCAGCGTGCTGCAGGCCGACGGCGACGTACAGGTCGTGGCGCAGGCCGCCGATGGCATCGAGGCACTGGAAAAAGCATTGCAGGCGCGTCCCGATGTCGTTGTAGTCGACCTGTCGATGCCGCGCCTCAACGGGATCGAAGTGGTGCGACGACTTCGCGAGGCACTGCCCGACACCAGGGTACTGGTGCTGACCATGCACCAGGAGGACGAATACGTGCTGCAGGCCGTGCGCGCCGGCGCCTCGGGCTACCTGGTCAAGGACAGCGCCGCCGCGGAACTGCTGGTCGCCGTGCGCAGCGTGCATGCGGGGCGCGGTTACTTCGGCCCGCAGGCTGCGAAGACCCTCGCCGAACAGCTGCAGCATCCAGAACGCACAGTCGAAGATCCCTATGGCCGCCTGACCCCACGCGAACGCGAGGTGTTCCACCTCATCGCCGAGGGCATGACCACCAAGGAGATCGCGCGCCGGCTCGGGATCAGCGCCAAGACCGCGGAGAACCATCGCGGCCGGGTGCTCGACAAGCTCGACGTGCGCAATACCGCCGAACTGGTGCGCTATGCCCTGCGCAAGGGCCTGCTGGACTGAGCCGATCACACAGCCGAAGCGCCGCATTGCCGGTGTATCCTCGGGGGTAACGCCCGATGGAGTTGTCGGCATGAAACGTTTTGCGATGGCGGCGGTCGCCGTGTCCTGCCTGCTGCTGTCCGCCTGCGCCGGCGGCCCGGTACGCCGCGTCTCGGAACCGTCCGCCAACATCCAGCAACTCACGGTGCGCGCAGACGGCAGCTGGTCGCTGGACCTGCGCATCGACAACTTCAGCAGCGTGCCGATGCGCTTCGACGGCATCAGCCTGGCGATGACCATCGGCGGCGAATCCGTCGGCACCTTGCAGGGCCGGCCGGCATTGTCGATCGGCCCGGAATCCGCCGATGTCGCGACGCTGACACTCGCGCCCTCGCCGTCCGCGAAGATCGTCATCGCCGACGCGCTGGCACGCGGACGCAGCGTCGACTACGCACTCGAAGGCACGCTCGACGCGGCGCCGGAGAAGGGTGGCGTGCGCAGCTACCGGATCAAGCGCAACAATGCGCTGAGCCCGGTGCCAGGCCTCGCCGTGGTGCTGCGCTGACCGGCTCAACTATCCGGATGTCATTCCGAGCGTAGCGAGGAATCTGTTTTTACTTTCCGGTCCGACAGCAGATTCCTCACTGCGCTCGGAATGACGACCTTTCTTTGGGATCCCATGAGCACCTACCACGCCCCGCTGTCCGACATGCGTTTCGTCCTGTTCGACGTGCTCGGCGCGGAAGCGCTGTTCGCGCGGCTCGGATTCGCCGATGCCAGCCGCGACATCGTCGATGCGGTCCTCGACGAAGGCGCGCGTTTCACCGAGACCGTGCTGGCGCCGCTCAACCGCGTCGGCGACGAGATCGGCTGCAGCTACGACAAGGCCACGGGCGATGTCACCACCCCGCCCGGCTTCAGGCAGGCCTACGCCCAGTACGTCGACGGTGGTTGGGCCGGGCTGGTGTCGCCGGTGGAGTTCGGCGGCCAGGGCCTGCCGCATGCGGCAGGCGTGCCGCTGAAGGAGATGATCGACGCGGCGAACCTGGCCTGGGGCAACTTCCCGCTGCTCTCGCACGGCGCCACCGAGGCGCTGATCCACCACGGCGAAGCCTGGCAGCAGGAAGCGTTCCTCAAGCCGATCGTCGAAGGCCGCTGGACCGGCACCATGTGCCTGACCGAACCGCATTGCGGCACCGACCTCGGCCTGCTCAAGACCAAAGCAGTGCCGAACGCCGACGGCAGCCATTCGATCTCCGGCACCAAGATCTTCATCACCGCCGGCGAGCACGATTTCACCGACAACATCGTGCACCTGGTGCTGGCGCGCCTGCCGGACGCGCCCGCCGGCAGCAAGGGCATTTCGCTGTTCATCGTGCCGAAGATGCGGGTCGATCGCGACGGCGTCGTCGGCGAACGCAACGCCGTGCGCTGCGGCGCGCTCGAACACAAGATGGGCATCCACGGCTCGGCGACCTGCGTGATCAACTTCGACGACGCGCAGGGCTGGTTGATCGGCGGACCCCACAAGGGCCTGATGGCCATGTTCACCATGATGAACACTGCGCGGCTCGCGGTCGGCCTGCAGGGACTGGGCCTGTCCGATCGCGCCTGGCAGAACGCATTGCAGTACTCGCGCGAACGCCTGCAGATGCGTTCGCTGTCCGGCGCGAAATTCCCCGACAAGCCGGCCGACCCGATCATCGTCCATCCCGACGTGCGCCGCATGCTGCTGACCTGCAAGGCGCTGGTCGAGGGCGGGCGCGTGCTCGGCTACCACGCCGCAGCGCTGGTCGATATCGTCGGGCACAGCGACGACGCCGACGAGCGCGCGCAGGCCGATGCCCTGCTCGGCTTCGTCACCCCGATCGTCAAGGCCTGCCTGACCGAATGGGGCGTGGAATGCACCTACCCCGCACTGCAGTGCTACGGCGGCCACGGTTACATCGCCGAGCACGGCATGGAGCAACTCGCACGCGACGCGCGCATCACCACGCTGTATGAAGGCACCACCGGCATCCAGGCGCTGGACCTGATGGGCCGCAAGATCATGCAACAGCAGGGTGCCGGCCTGCAGGTGATGCTCGCCATGATCGAGGAGTTCTGCGCCGCAAATGCGGACAATGCCGCGGTCGCGGAATTCATCGCGCCGCTGCGCGACAAGGCCGGCGAATGGCAGCAGCTGACGATGGCCGTCGGCCAGCGCGCCGTCGCCAACGCCGACGAGGTCGGCGCCGCCGCCTACGACTACCTGTTCTATTCCGGCTATGTCGCGTTGGCCTACTGGTGGGCGCGCAGCGTCGCCGCGGCCGAGGCATCGCAGTGGTCGGCTGCTTTCAAGGACGCCAAACGCGAGACCGCACGCTTCTACTTCGCCCGCATCCTGCCGCGGACGCTGGCCCACAGGGCCGCGATCGAGAGCGGTGCGTCGTCCTTGATGGCGCTGGATCCGGCGCGCTTCGACGCCTGAGTGCGCGCTACAAAATGCCACCAAAGGGGTATAAGCTGGATTCCCGATGGAGACGGATAGAGCGAAACTTCGCCTGGTCCACGCCGGAATCCCCACGGATTCCGGCCACGCTTCCGTCGCCACGCCTGCCCTCGCCAATGCGGTCCTGTCCGCCAGGTTCGACGCCGTGCGCCTGCTCTCGCTCGATGCGCATGGCCGCGTACTCGACTGGATGTCCTGGCAGGACGCGACCTGCCTGTACGTGCGCGGCGCGGTGGCATGGACCCTTGGCGATCCCTGCCTGAGCGTGCACGGCGGCACCTGTCGCGCGACCGGCGCGCAGAGCGTGCTCGAGCTGCATCCGATCGTCGCCGCGCGCGGCCATGCGCGCCCGCACGCGCTCGACCCGACCCCGGCACTGACCAATGCCGCACTGTTCGCCCGCGACCAGCACCTGTGCCTGTACTGCGGTCGCGACTACGGCCGACAGCACCTCACCCGCGACCACGTCGTACCCCTGTCGAAGGGCGGTCGCGACATGTGGGAGAACGTGGTCGCCGCCTGCTTCCACTGCAATTCGCGCAAGGGTGGCCGCACCCCACAGCAGGCGTCGATGCCGCTGCTCGCGGTGCCATACCGGCCGAGCTGGATCGAGCACCTGATCCTCAGCAACCGCAATATCCTCGCCGACCAGATGGCGTTCCTGAAGAACCATCTACCCAAGCGCAAGCGCCGCCTGAGCTGATCGTGGCGCCGACCTGACGGGTCGCGAAACCGGCCCGTCACGCTACACTCGGGCTTTCGATCACGGACTGCGACGATGCCCCTGACACTCGGCATGACCGGCATGGATCCGGACACGGAAGCCGCATTGAAGGCGGCCTTCGAGGCGGCCAATGCGCGGCTCGACCATCCTTGGCAGTTGCAGCCCGAGGCCGACGCCGGGCACGTCGTGGTCGACATGGACAGCATGTACGGGCCGATGAGCTGGCTGCGGCTGCACGCTGCCGGCAAGCGCGTGATCGGGCTCACCTCGGTGGCGCGGACGCAGACCGATTTCCACCTCGCGCGGCCGTTCGACGTCGACAGCGTGGCCGCGATCCTGCG